>JAOUFZ010000208.1 GCA_029857995.1 Dehalococcoidia bacterium | reverse complement strand
AGTGGCATGACCCGATAGCCATCCATGGCCGCCTCCAGAGCTGGGATAGGCTGGACCTCGGTGATGATAACGTGCGCCCCTAGCCCTTGAGCCCGCCTGGCTATTCCCTTGCCACACCAGCCGTAGCCCGAAACAACCACCTTCCTCCCCGCCCACAGTATATTGGTGGCCCTGGTGATGCCGTCGATTGTGCTTTGTCCCGTTCCATACCTGTTGTCAAACAAGTGTTTCGTTTGAGCATCGTTCACGGCGATAATAGGATAGATCAACTTGCCAGCCTTGGCCATGTTCCTCAGCCTGATGACTCCCGTGGTCGTTTCCTCGGTGCCGCCAATTACCTTAGCAGCCAGTTTGGTGTAGTCTTTATGAAGGGTGGAAACAAGGTCCGCCCCATCATCCATAGTGATGTGTGGCCTATGTTTCAGGGCCGTGATGATATGTTTGTAGTAAGTCTTGTTATCTTCACCTTTTACGGCATTGACAGGG
This sequence comes from Dehalococcoidia bacterium, assembly GCA_029857995.1. Lineage (GTDB taxonomy): Bacteria > Chloroflexota > Dehalococcoidia > GIF9 > AB-539-J10 > RBG-13-51-36. Next base: position 1,968 of record JAOUFZ010000208.1, on the reverse strand, counting down.
ATACCATAGTCCACCAGGGCAGCAGCTACATCGTCCTGGGTACTTAAAGGGTTGGAGGCGCACAGAACCACTTCGGCACCGCCTTCTTTTAGAGCCAGAGCCAAATTAGCTGTCTCCGTGGTGATGTGCAGGCAAGCAGAAATACGAACTCCCGCCAGGGGTCTTTCTTTGCCGAGTCTTTCCCCTATTAGCTTGACGACTGGCATTTCCTTGCCAGCCCAATCAATGCGAAGTTTGCCCTCTCGGGCCAGGGAGAGGTCTTTGACGTCATAATTCTTCATCTTCTTAGCTCCTTGAAAATGACATTAGCTTGAATTGCTCAGCAACCCAATCCGGTATATCCAATGTGCCCATAAGAAGCGGTTTCTGATGACAATCGCTGCCACCGGTCATAGTCATATTGTGCTTTCTGGCAAACTCAACATAGTGTGCTGTAGTTTCTTCGTCATGGTCCGAGTGCCAGCACTCAACACCATCGATGTATTGTAGCATATATTTCCCTATGACCTTCGTCTGTTTTTCCAAGTCATGCGTTATGCTTGCCAGGGATGTTCCCTTGGGATCACCGGGGTGCGCATGAACCAGCATGCCCCCGGCATTCCTCATCAACTGTGATGCCTCGGCCAAAGAAAGGGGATATTTGGGGACATTGCATTTGACCAGATATTTACCGAAGGCTTCTTGCTTATCCTTGACAATCCCCTTTTCTATCAGGTAGTTCGCTATATGTGGTCGTCCGAACACGCCGTCCACACTATCCTCTATTTTCCTGAGGTCCTCCTCGGTAAATCTTTCAATGCCTTCTTTATCAAACTCAATATTTAGGTTCTGTAAAATTTGACGAGCCCTTCTTTTTCTATATTCTTTTATCAATTGAAGCTTACTCTTTAGCTCTTGATTGCCGATGTCATACCCATATCCCAGAAAATCCAGGGAAACATCTTTGTTGCCTTCCGGATAATAGAAAGTCACGTTTAATTCCACCCCGGTGATGTAGGATATGCCATGCTTTCTCGCCAGGTTAATGGCTCTCCCCTGGCAGGCTATAGAATCGTGGTCGGTTATCGAGATTAGATTGATGTTCCTATTTTTGGCTTCCTGGAAAACCTCCTCGATAGTTAGATTGCCGTCAGAGCCGGTCTTGGTATGGATGTGCAAATCTATTTTCACTACTATCTCTTTTCCATGCCAATGATATACCAATCTTCGGGCGGGTCACATTGGGTATCAACTGTGAGGTGAATAATCTCAAGCTTGGGGTATAATCGCTTCAGGTCATCCACGTCCACTTTTTCGAACTTCTTCTTGTTGTTGAGGTAAGCCTGCTCCGTGAGGGCATTCGACTCATAATTCTCCCGGGTGCGTCTCACTATCCGGGCAATGGCTACCTCCTGCGGGCAATGGGTCTCAAGGATTACGAATGTCTTATCATGTTTGGCTGCTACCTCAGCAGCCCGTCTCCTCAACGATTGGGTGATGAAAGTGGCATCGATTATTACACTATCGCCCTTTCTAACAGCCTCGTCTGCCCGTCGGAAGGTCTCATCATAGACCATCGTTCGTTTGCTCATATCTGAGGCTATTTTCTCATCAAATACATTCTCACCTTTCAGCACTTCCAATCTGATCAGGTCGGACCGCAGGATAGGGTAGCCCTTAATCCTGGAAATCTCCTCGCTCGTCTCGGTTTTCCACGTGCCTGGCAAGCCGCAGGTGATAAGCAAGATACCTGCCCCCAGCTTGTTTTCTACGAATCTGCCAAACGGTTCTTTCAATCTGAGTCTCCTATATAGCTCAATTTGCCGTATTAGATTATAGCGGCTTAAATTCTCTTTGTCATGACCAGTGAAGAAGCACCGTTTATTTGACCGTCTCCTCTAGCCAATGCTAAACTATTTTTTCCTGGCAGCGTAGCTCAGGGGTAGAGCAGAGGACTCATAAGCCTTTGGTCGGTGGTTCAAATCCACC
>JAOUFZ010000207.1 GCA_029857995.1 Dehalococcoidia bacterium | reverse complement strand
TGGTCAACTCCTGGCTCTCTCTGGTATCGTAGTTGCCTGTGCCAGCAACTACTGTCCCGCGGTCGGCTACCGCCGATTTTATTTCAGCGAAAAGCCGCAATTTCTCTTCCCGGCTCAGAGTGGGAGACTCGCCAGTGGTGCCTGAGACTACCAACCCATCGCTGCCCGAATCAAGCAAAGATAGTGCCAGTTTCTTAGCTTGCTGATAGTCAATCTCGCCCCCAGCATCAAACGGTGTCACCATGGCTGTTAATAGGCGACCCACCACACCCCTGCCTCGCGACTTCAAAGAGCTTCTGCGGACTCCCGGCTTATTCATTCAAACTGGCCAGACTCTTCCTGGGGCATATCCAACCCCTCTCTATCCCTTCCTCAGCAATCTGCACAACATTGAGTGCTGCCCCTTTACGCACATTATCAGCCACTATCCACATAACAAGGCCATTGGGGTGTGACACATCCCTTCTGATTCGGCCTACAAATACATGATCTGACCCACTAGCAGCCCAAGGCTGAGGATAAAAGCTGACGGTAGGATCGTCAAGTACCCTGACTCCCACAGCCTCCACCAGAATCTTCATTGCTTCTTCAGGCGTAATAGGCGAACTGAATTCTACGTTAACTGCCTCGCTATGCCCAAACCAAACAGGAACCCGGACACAGGTGGCCGAAATAGCTATGTCTCCAACATGCAATATCTTGCGTGTTTCTTCCGCCATTCTTTGTTCTTCCTTAGTATATCCATTATCCAAAAAGACGCCGATCTCTGGCAGTATATTAAAGGCTATCTGATGAGAATAGACATGGGGACAGATACGGCGCCCTTCCAAAACAAACCGTGCCTGATTCGTCATTTCTTTCAGAGCAGCACTGCCACTACTCGATACCGACTCGTAAGTGCTCACTACAATTCGCCTTATGGCGTTGATTTTGTGCAAGGGATAGAGCGCGACCACCATTTGGATTGTGGAGCACTTCGGACTGGCAATTATCCCTTTATGCCATTCTATATCCCCAGGATTGACCTCCGGAACTACCAAGGGCACCCTAGGGTTCATCCTGAAAGCGCTGCTATCATCAATGACCACTGCTCCAGCTTCGACAGCCAAAGGCGCTAACCTGCGACTGACATCAGCACCAGCACAGAAAAAGACAATATCAACATCGCGAAACGCCTCCGTTTTCGCTTCCCTAACCTCAATTCTTTGATGATCAAACAGGAGTTTCACTCCAGACGAATACTGAGGGGATAGTAACTGGATGGACGCTACGGGGAACTTACGCTGCTCCAGTACCTTAACAACTTCTTGCCCTACAATATCGGTAGCGCCAACAACAGCTACGTTGAATCCTTCCATGATATTTCCTATAGCTTCAGCAAGGCATCCAACCCGCATGTCAGACCCTTGCGCTTTGTTACTTCCTTAATTGCCAGGATAACGCCAGGCAGATAACACTCCCGACTTATGGCATTGTGACGCAAGCTCAGAGTCTCACCCGCTCCGCTAAATACAACTTCCTGCCCAGCCATAAATCCCGGCAACCTCAAACTATGGATAGCTATGCCATCTATCTCTCCTCCTCTGGTATTGCTGAGTACTTCACGTGTAACTTGAGGATAGATGAATGGTTTGCCGCGCGCCTGCGCCATCGCTCTAGCTGTAGCGATAGCAGTCCCTGAAGGGGCGTCAGCCTTTTTGTCATGGTGCATTTCGATAATTTCGGCGTGATCGAAAAACTTAGCAGCAAGTCTCGACAGATGTATCATAAGTGCGGCCCCCAGAGAAAAATTAGGTGCCACTATCGCCCCTACCTTATAGGTCTGGCATAATTTTTCAATTTCTGCCAAGTTTTCCTCAGAAAGGCCTGTGGTGCCTATAACCATGTTAACTTTTTGTTTAATAGCAATGCGGGCGGCTGCCATTGAAACCTCGGCATTAGTGAAATCTACCACCACATCCGCATCGCAGCTCTTTAAAAGCGAGTCTAAATCGGAAGAAAGGAGTATCAGTTCGGAAGCCTCAGCTAAAGGAAGATATTGCTGAGTTACTTCCTTTTCCACAGCACCCACTGCCCGTAATCCCGGCTCGCAAACCACAGCTTTAGTTATCCCTTGCCCCATCCTGCCTAAAGCGCCATTGATCACTACTCTTATAGGTTCCATGTGACATCCCCCTCAGCAAAGTAGTTTATTTACTACGGTTCCCATGTTGTTCACCCCTGCCACGTGGGTGAACAAATCTCCTCTGACGGTCCTTGGGAGCCGAGGAATTCTCAACTTTAGCACCAGGGAGATTGGAAAGCCCTTCCAGTATTGCTTTGCGCGATAAATTTATCCTACCAGAATTGTCAATCCCGATGACCTTCACCATTACCTCATCACCCACTTTAACCACATCTTCGACCTGGGGTACATGGTAGTTAGCAAGCTCGCTGATATGGACGAGGCCTTCTTTAC
>JAOUFZ010000206.1 GCA_029857995.1 Dehalococcoidia bacterium | reverse complement strand
GGCTATGGCAAAACCGAGATAGCCTTGCGTGCGGCTTTTAAGTCGGTTATGAACAATAAACAAGTAGCTATTCTGGTCCCGACCACCGTGCTGGCCCAGCAGCATTTCCTGACCTTCACTGAGAGGTTGCAGACCTTTCCCTTAAGAGTAGAAATGCTGAGCCGCTTCTGTCCTCCGGAAAAAGAACGGGAAATCCTGGAAGGCTTAGCTAACGGCACTGTGGACATATGCATTGGCACCCATCGCCTGCTGCAAAAAGACGTCACATTCAAAGACCTGGGACTGGCGATAATTGATGAGGAACAACAGTTTGGCGTGGTGCAGAAGGAAAAACTCAAGCAGATAAGAAAAGAAGTGGACACGCTGGCTCTCAGCGCTACTCCCATCCCGCGCACCCTGCATATGTCTTTAACCGGAATCAGGGATATGAGCATCGTGGGGACGCCTCCTGAAGAACGCCTATCTGTCCAGACCTATGTCGGGGCTTATGATGCCGCTCTGGTCAGGCAGGTGATATTGCGTGAGCTGGAGAGGAACGGTCAGGTCTTCTTTGTCCATAACCGCGTTCAGAGCATTGCTTTAGCTGCCAGCAAGTTACAGGATTTAGTGTCCGAAGCTCGAATAGCCATAGCTCACGGGCGAATGCCTGAAGAACAATTGGAAAAGGTGATGACGGATTTTATCGCGGGCAAGTATGACATTCTGGTGACCACCACTATTATTCAATTAGGTCTGGACATGCCCAACGTTAATACGCTGATCATCGACCAGGCTGACAGGTTCGGTCTGGCTCAGCTTTATCAGCTGAGGGGCAGGGTGGGTCGAGGCATCAACCAGGCATATGCCTATTTCTTCTTTAACGAGGGGAAGCAGCTAACCCCCCACGCTCACAAGAGACTCCGGACTATCTTCGAGGCTACGCAACTGGGTTCGGGATTCGCTATCGCCATGAGGGACCTGGAAATTCGTGGGGCGGGCAATCTTTTGGGCGTCAAACAAAGCGGGCATATCGCTGCCCTGGGCTTTGACCTTTATTGCCAGTTGCTGGCTGAGACGGTGGAAGAGTTGAAAGCAAAGCAAGCTGGCGAAGTGCGGACAAGTGTCACTGCGGTGAGCCAAAGCCCTGAGCATGGCGAAGGGGAAGCGAAGCAATCTCCCAGCATATCCCTGCCCTTGGACGCCCACATACCGGAAGAGTATGTTCCCAATCTAAATACCAGGTTAAGCCTTTACCACAGACTGGCCAGAGTGGAGCATATCGAGGAGGTAGAGGACGTGGCTCAAGAATTCAAAGATAGATTCGGTCCTTTGCCCGAGCCTGTGGAAAATCTTCTTTACATAGTGAAAATCAAGGTTCTGGCTGCGCGGGCTAAGGTAAGCTCCATTGCCATACAGGGCAGGCAAATTGTCATAAAGCCCCAGGCCACTGCTTCCCCTCTTGAGATAAGAGGGGTCAGGGGAGTTATGAGGGCATATCCTGATTCCGCAATCAAAATAGGCGCCACACAAATCAAGCTGGATACCCGGCTCCTGGAGGACAGGTGGCAAGTCGTTCTGGAAGAGATACTACGCTCTAATTGCGCCTGAACACACCTGCAAGGTGATTCTAGATGGAGTTGATAATTTCCCCCTGTCATTGCGAGTCCCAATGTATCGGGACGAGGCAATCTCATGGTTACATTGAGTGGCACTCGGACACTATGCACGGCACAATGCAGCTTCTGGTCCACACCGCGGGTTGACACTATTCTTGGGTCTTGATGATGTACAGGTATCTTACGCCGCTATCAATAACACAATAACTATGCCGCCCCTCCTCCACCCAGTGGAGTATGGGCTTAACCAGGTCATCGGCGATTCTTGCCAAATCATCCAGTGAATTCAGGGGTATAACTGTTTCAGTTGGTTTGACCCCGGGTAGCTCCTCAACGTCCACCATCATCTGCCTATATTTCTTTCCAGCCCGGGTAGCCTCGGCTTCACCAGCACTAACCATTGCCACTCCAAGCTGGGTCTGGCTCCAGCCGAAATAGCCCAGAGCCAGCAAGGCTACCACCAAACAAATAATCCAGGGTGTCCTCGAGCGACCTTCCTCGGAAGATCCGGGTATGGCAGCACCTCCAAGGGTACCCGATTGAGACCCGGATAGCTCTTTATCAAAGGTGAGGGTATTTGACTCCAGCTTACCATTTAAGGTCTGAGTATAGACCTCGTTTATGGTGCCCACATCAGTCTGGGCAACGGTATGGACATCGGCTTTAATCGTTATGTTGCGGGAAGTGCCGGGAACCCCTGTCTCCTGTCCGATGGCATCAATCACCCTGGTGAAATATTGCATATCTATGGAAAAGGGTATGGTAAAGCTGCCTTCTCTACTTGTTTCGGGCATCACGACAAGGCTCTTGCTCCACTTTCCCGGGTTCTCTATCGTGGCGGTGATCTCCACCTCTTGTGATTGCGCGC
>JAOUFZ010000205.1 GCA_029857995.1 Dehalococcoidia bacterium | reverse complement strand
GCTTGAATGCCAAAACTACTTCTTTTTGTCATTGGGGTTTCGAGCTTGATTTGGCATTTGGGCTTTGTCATTTGACATTGTTCAGGGGTGGGCGCCTCACACCAGTTAAGCTATATCCCTAGATAGGCTGTCTTCACCTGTTCATTTTGTAGAAGGTCTTTACCTTTTCCTTCCAAGACAATCTGCCCATTTTCTATCACGTATGCCCGGTCAGCTACTTCAAGAGTATTCCGGACATTTTGCTCAACCAGCAAGATAGTGATTCCCTGCTCACGCAGCCGCTTTACGACCTCCAGAACTTCTAAGAATAATTTCGGTGCCAGGCCATATGACGGCTCATCAAACATGCATAGTCTGGGACTGGACATCAAGCCCCGACCTATGGCTACCATTTGCCGTTCACCGCCGCTTAACTTCTTAGCTGATTGCCTTCTCCTTTCTTCTAACACCGGGAAAATTTTATAGACCTGCTCCAGCGTTTCTTTCCTCCGCTTCCTGGCTTCAGAGGAATACGCACCCATCTCCAGATTTTCCCCTACTGTCATGTCACTAAAGAGTTTTCTGCCCTCGGGTATCTGGCAAATACCCAGTTTCATAATTTTATGAGGCGCCAGCCTGTCTATTCTCTTACCGAGAAACTCCACACTACCTGAAGCTGGACGTAGTAGACCGGATACAGTATTAAGCAGCGTCGTTTTACCGGCGCCATTGGCACCCACCAGAGCCACTATCTCTCCCTCATCCACTCTTAAAGAAACGCCCCGTAAGGCTTGAGACTTGCCATAAAAAACGTCCAGGTTGCTAGCTTCCAGCATGGGCCTTCTCTCCAAGGTATATCTCGATGACTGTCTCATTGGCGACAACCTCCTGTGGCGTCCCCTCAGCAATCTTCTCACCGTGGTGGAGCACCATGACCCGCTCACTTATACCCATGATTGCCTTCATGACATGCTCAACCATAAGAATGGTAATCCCTCTGTCTCGAATTTTGGTCACCAGCTCCATGGCCTCGCCTACCTCTGCGGGGGTTAGACCGGCCATTAGTTCATCGAGCAACAATAGTTCAGGTTTGGTGGCTAGCGCCCTGGCTACTTCGACCCGCTTCTGGTTGCCCAGGGTCAAGTCCTGAATTGGAGTCATGCTCAGCGCCGACAGTCCCACAAACTCTAATGACTGGGCGGCTTCCCTGGCGGCGGCCGCTCCTGAGACACGGGTTGGCGTCCCGAAAAATGCCCCCACCAGTACATTCTGAAGGACCGGCATATTGCCGAAGACTTTCGTTTCTTGAAACGTCCTGGACACCCCCATCTGGCAGATTTGATGGGGCTTCAAGCCGTTGAGCCTCTGGCCTTTGAATCTTATTTCCCCTGAGCTAACAGGCAGAGCCGCCGATATTAAATTAAACAGCGTTGTCTTGCCTGCTCCGTTGGGACCAATCAGCCCTAAGATTTCGCCCTGGTCAACATGGAAGTCAACATTGGATACCGCCGCCAAGCCCCCAAAATGCTTGGTTACGCCCTGCCCTTCAAGTATTCGCATGTGGCTCTCCCTGGCCTCCTTTCCGTAACCTCCGTATCACTCCCCCTAGCTTATCCTGCAACATCGGTACGAGCCCTGCTATTCCATTGGGCAGGAAATAGATGACCGCTACCAATATAATACCAAAACCGAGCATAAAATAGCTATACAGTTGAGCTCTTAGCGTTTTCTCTAAGTAGCCGAAAATAAGGGCACCTACTATCACACCATAAAGGTGCCCCATGCCGCCAAAGACAGCCATCAAGATTGGCATGAAAGAATAGAATAGGCTGAAGGCAATATTGGCGTTAACATATACCAGGCTAGGCGCTGTGATTACCCCGGCCGCCCCCATGAAAGCAGAGCTGATGGCAAAGATGAGGACCTTCGTCCTAGTAGTATTGATGCCCATGTGTTCCGCCGCTTCCTCGTTTCCGCCGATGCTCAGCAGGGCCAGGCCGTATCTGGAACGCCTGATAAAATAGGCAGCGAGCACCGTCACCACTACCAGGCCGAATATCGTGTAAAGGAGAATCTCGCTATCTATCGGAATAATTTGCCAGCCGTGCCTCTGCCATAGTCTGGTCTCCAGATATTGGATAATTTCGATCATGAATACAACCAGTCCAAAGGTGAAGATAGCAAAGTATATGCCCCGCAGCCTCAGGGTCACCAGGCCGATCAGAAGGGCAAATGCAAAGGCTACGAGACCTCCGATAGGTATAATGAGGAAGAAAGGCAATTCCTTCTGCAGCAGGGCCATAGTATATATGCCAAGACCAAAGAATGCCGCCGGTGCTAATGACATGTAACCGGTAGTGCCGGAAAAGATAGCCCAGCTCACCGCTAGCACGACATACATGAGTACGGTGGTCAGCACGCGGACATCAGATTCCGCAACATATAGAGGAAGGGTGATTATGAAGATCAAGATTAGGACGAGGAATCCCAC
>JAOUFZ010000204.1 GCA_029857995.1 Dehalococcoidia bacterium | reverse complement strand
CTATGGGGCGTTGACGGGGTTGTTAAGATAGCCCATGGAGCTAGCCGAGCTCCCCAAATAGCAAATGCCATAGAAAGCGCTAAGGAGGCGGTAAAAGCCGGGGTTGTTGAAAGTTTCAAATCGGAATTAGCAAGATTCAACCAAGGAGGCAAATTATGAATGTTGAAGAGCAGATAAGGGACATCTTAGCCAGGATTACCCGTGTTGACAAGAGCATCATCACTCGACAAAGCACATTTAAGGAGATTAAAGCGGATTCTCTGGATGTAGTACAGGCATTGGTGGCGGTGGAAGAGACATTTGGTATTGAAATCCCTGACGAAGATGCCCAGAAGTTTCAGAACTTCGGCGATTTTGTCTCCTATGTGGAGAGTCGAGTGCCACAGAAGGAGAAGGTCTAAGTATGTCTCTTGAGGGGAAGCTGGCCTTAGTTACAGGCAGTGGACGAGGCATTGGTCGGGCGATCGCTTTGAAACTTGCATCTCAAGGTGCTGATATCGTTGTCGATTTCTTTCGCCACCGCGAGAACGCCGAACAGACAGCCAGGGATGTCGAAGCTCTGGGAGTGAAAGCTGAAGTCATCCGAGCCAATGTGGGAGACCCTGCAAAGATAGATGAATTGTTTGATATGATTGGCAACAAATTCGGCCGCCTCGATATCTTGATTAACAATGCTGCTTCAGGCGTGGGTCGCCCTCTAGCTGATATAGATGTCAAGGCCTGGGAATGGACTATGGACATCAATGTCAGGGCCTGTTTACTCTGTGCTCAGAAAGCAGCCAAACTAATGGAGGGCAGGGGTGGCAAGATAGTCAGCATGTCTAGCTTGGGTTCACGATTTGTCTTGCCCAATTATACTGTCGTTGGAGTCTCCAAAGCTGCATTGGAAGCTTTGACTCGTTATCTGGCAATAGAGCTGGCACCTCGAGACATTTGCGTTAATGCTGTGGCTGCTTCTGCTGTGGAGACAGAGGCCTTGAAGTTCTATTTCAAAGAGGGGCTGGTGAAAGATAGTCGTCAGGTGACACCAGCGGGAAGAATGGTAATTCCCGAAGATGTCGCCAACGTGGTGGCTTTCTTATGCAGTGAAGAGGCTTTCATGATAAGAGGGCAGACTATCATTGTTGATGGCGGCACCTCTGTGGGGATTCTCTCCCTCGCAGGAAAATAAGAATAATGAACATGGCTAAAGTTTCTAAAAACTCGGTAAATTCCTGGGGCACGATAAATATACCTAGGGTTGTAGTTACAGGTATGGCTACCATTAATCCCTTGGGCTTAAGTGCAAAAGAGTTCTGGGAGGGATTAGTCGCAGGAAAGTCAGCCATCGGTCCTATTACCCACTTTGATGCCAGCAACTTTCGGGTGAAAGTGGACGCTGAGGTGCGTGGCTTTGATGCCACAAAGCATATGGACTTGAAGGCAATTGACCGCACTTCAAGGACTATTCAGTTTGCCATTGCTGCTGCCAAAGAAGCAATACAATCAGCCGGTCTGGATATGGCTCGAGAGAATCCTGAGCGTGTAGGTGTTAGCATTTCTACTATGACAGAGCAAGGCTATGTTGTTTGGGGATGGGAGCAATACCAAAAAACGGGTCCTAGAAGAGGAGCCGACCCTCTCTTCATCACCAAGTCAACTGCCAGTGCAGCATCCATGCAGGTGGGAATGATGCTGGGGGCCAGGGGCCCTAACAGCAGTGTAAATAGCCTTTGTGCCAGTGGCGCTGACGCCATAGGCACAGCGACTAATTTCATTCGCTTAGGGTATGCTGATGTGATGATAGCCGGGGGTTCTGATGCCAGCCTGGAGCCAGTTGGCGTGGCTGGAATAGATATTTTGGGAGCCCTTTCCCATGAACCTGACCCGTCCAAGGCTTGTCGCCCATTCGATCTCAACCGCAATGGTTTCGTCTATGCTGAGGGTGCCGGATTAGTTGTTTTGGAAAGCTATGAACATGCCAAGAGGCGGGGTGCGCCTATCTTGGCTGAAGTTGCCGGTGCAGGTTGGTCTTTTGATGCCCATGATGCAACTGCTCCTGCCCCTGAGGCTGAGGCTTATGCCATGCGTACTGCTTTGCAAAATGCCAGGGTGAAGATTGAGGAGGTTGATTATATCAATGCTCACGGCACCAGCACCAAGCTGAATGATGCCTGTGAAACCAAGGCTATTAAAATAGTGTTTGGAGAGCATGCTTACAAAATCCCTATAAGTTCTACTAAGTCCATGATTGGGCATGCCATTACTGCTGCCGGCGCTATTGAAACCATAGCCGCTATATTAGTTATGAACAAAGGGATTATCCATCCAACTATAAATTATGAGACCCCTGACCCGGACTGTGATCTGGATTATGTCCCCAATGTAGCTCGCCCGGCTCAAGTGAATGTATGTCTGAAGAATAGTTTTGGTTTGGGTGGTGAAAACTGCTGTCTGGTGTTTAGACGTGTTAGCGGGTGAAAGCCAGCAATGGAAGGAGG
>JAOUFZ010000043.1 GCA_029857995.1 Dehalococcoidia bacterium | reverse complement strand
TGTGGCGCATTCGTCTAGAGGCCTAGGACACCTCCCTCTCAAGGAGGAGATCACCGGTTCAAATCCGGTATGCGCTACCAACTATGAAATTTAAGGTTCCCCGATTTTGTTTTTCGGAATTGGGGGATTTCCAATTCTAGCCAACGGGTACCTAACGGGACTTCTACAGTGCGGTTATATTCGCATGGCATCGGCCTTTTTCCGGGACGCCGTCAGTCTTCTACGTCAGGGCAAGCTCATTCTGGGTTTTTCTATTTTCAATATCATAGGCAAAACCGGAGATATAAGGGGCCTGAACCAGTACCCAAGCCAGCCCCAGTAAACTCCAGCAGATTGCCAATATCAGCTCGGGATTATCTACACCCGGAAAATAGCCGAAAATGGAGATTTCAAGGGCAATGATAAATGAAATTACCACAATTGCTGCCGAAAATGGCCATATCTGCCCCAATATACGTCTGACGTTCTTCGGAAACAACTTACTCCAGAAATCTAGGCTCTTATTTATTCTGGTGCTATACCCCCAGATTGGCAAAAAGAAAGCGATATGCGCCAATCCGCCGCCAACCAGTGTCAAAACAATAAACGTAGAAAGAAAGACGCTACTGCCGTGCTTCGTATTTATGTACTTAACAGACCAGACGCCAGCAAAAACGCTTATCGCCATGGCAAGCAATCCTGTAAATAAAAAATTGGGAATAATGGTAATCGCCTCTTCAGTTCCGTGTATCCAATATCTATGCTGTTCGCCGATAGCTTGAATTAATATTCCTTCCGTTGCTGTATTACCCTGTAGAAACTCAAAAAAACCATGGTGAAAAGCTCCAATTGCCAAAGCGACTCCAAATATCGATGTTATTAGTGTGGTAACTCTGTTATCATATTTCTGCGTTTTTCTGCTCATTGGCTCCACCTTCTTTTGTCAAAAATATGTAACGTTAGCAGCGATTTTAGTCGGGATTATCCCTAATAGTCAAGTAGCATGCAGAGGTAACAATTGTTGGCATTCTTGATAAGAGATTCGACTACGATGTATTGTCGGTTTGAACAAGTAATTACGGTAGAGCCGAAGCGAACTGTTTCTTTTCAAAGAAATGTTCGGAATGCTTCCAATGCGGGCTACCTATTCTTTATAATATATAGGACTTCCTTCGAAGAAGTTCTTACTTCATCTGGGGTACCGGCTGGGGGAACATAGCAACACATTTGCTCTGATATTGGTTTGAGCATAATGCTGGATTGAGGAGGCTGGCATGCCATTAAGAAAAGATATACTGGAACATAAATATGCTGATGTCAATAACATACGCCTCCACTATGTAACGGTGGGCAAGGGGAAATTGATAATGTTCCTCCACGGTTTTCCTGAGTTCTGGTACGAGTGGAAGAACCAGCTTGTTGAATTCGGACGAGATTATCAGGCTGTAGCTCCAGACATGCGTGGCTATAATCTTTCATCAAAACCCGTCGAAGTCGAGCAATACCGGATGAAATATCTCATCAATGATATTCGTGCTCTTACCGAGCACCTTGGGTATAAGAAGTTCATCCTCGTGGCTCATGACTGGGGTGGCGGGGTGGCTTGGCCGTTCGCAATACGTCATCCTGAGTATCTGGAGAAGCTCATAATAATAAATGCCGTACATCCTGTTACCTTTATGCGCGAGCTCCGTGATAATCTGGAGCAGCAGAAAGCCAGCCAGTATATTCTCGTATATCGTACCCTCAAGGCTGAAGATATACTGTCCAGAAACAACTATGCAATACTAGTCAGTAACCTTCTAAGCGACGGTATAAGGGAAGAATACTTCACGGAGGAAGATAAAAAAGCATATCTCGAAGCCTGGTCGCAGCCTGGAGCGCTGACCGGTGGTTTGAACTACTACCGAGCTGCCCATCTCGGCTCTTTTACAGGTGAAAGCGACGATACTTTGTCCGCAGACCCTTCATTGTTCACAGTCGAGGCGCCGACGCTGGTCATCTGGGGTGAGAAAGACAAATGGCTGCTTACAGCAAATCTGGAAGGTCTGGAAAAGTACGTACCAAATCTGACCATCAAGCGCATTCCCGATGGCTCGCACTGGGTCATTCATGAAAAGCCTGCGCTGGTTAATTCCTATATCAGAGAATTCATCGAAGGCTGAATTTCTACGTCTTGGTGGGCGTGTGCTGGACATCGAAGCCGGTATGCGCTACCAAATACTTTTTTTAGTGGATATTCTATTCCGTGAATTCGACCACTACCTCTTTGACGTCCCATAAGGGCTCTATCTTCTCCAGTATTTCGTCCTTTATGTTGTGAACAAACTGGTGATCTCGAGGTAAATCAACAAGCACTGTGACAACTCCATCCTTTACCTTAATATCTTGCACCAGGTTTGTGCGCACTACGTTCAGCCCGGTCAGGGGGTTTACAACTTTCCTGAGACGTTGACGGACTATCTCCACCGTGGTCGGCACCTTTTCCTTGATCAGGCCGTGGCGTTCCTCATAGTTTTGTATGGCCGAGCGTAAGCCTTCCACGGCAAGCACCGAGCAGTGGGCTTTAATTTTAGGCAGGCCTCCCAAAGCATCTGAAGCTTCCTTCCAGGTAATGTTCTTTGCTTCATCCAGTGTCTTTCCTTTAGCTAGCTCCGTAATTATAGAGCCGGTAGCTATGTTGGAAGCACAGCCGTAGGACTCAAACTTGACATCTGCGATAGTATTTGTCTTGGGGTCAACCTTTATGTAGACAGACACCATGTCCCCACAGGCCGGGCTGCCTTCGGTTGCTTTACCATCGGGATTCTCAATCTTACCCACGTTGCGCGGGTGTCGAAAGTGTTCTAGTACTATGTCGGTATATGGAAATTTCATCTCTAAACTTCCTCCTTTTCTTCGTTTTTTCCCAGGGGGCTGATGTTTCTCAGCTCTTCCACTATCTCAGCCAATGCTCGGACCACAGCGTCCACGTCTTCCATGGTGTTATAACGCCCAAATGTGAAGCGTATTGACCCGTGTGCCCTTTCGTGGTCGCCGCCTATCCCAGTGATGACGTGGCTGGCCTCAAGGGAGCGACTGAAACAGGCGGAGCCGGTGCTCACGGCAAAACCATGCATATCGAGGTGCAGTGTGATGGACTCGCCCTCCACAAAGTGGAAGGTGATATTGGCATTCTGTGGGAGCCTCTTCCAGCGATGGCCATTCAGGGTGCTGTGTGGTATCTCGGCAAGCATGCGGTCAATAAGGTGATCGCGCATTTCTTGCAGGCGTTTTGTTTCTTTGGAGGTGACCAGTTTCACAGCTTTGGCAAATCCCACCGCCCCAGGTATGTTTTCCAACCCCGCTCGGAGATTGAATTCCTGAAAGCCGCCGTCCACCCACTTGGCTATTTGTGTCCCTTGACGGATGCAAAGGCCCCCTGTGCCCTTGGGACCGTGGATGGTGTGTGCCGATACAGTGATCAGGTCCACAGCTATCTTCTTCATGTCCAGAGGGACTCGCGTAAAGGTATGAGTAGCATCGGTGTGGAAAAGCACCTCTTCTTCACGACAGATACGACCGACGGCCTCGACATCTTGGATGGTACCTATTTCTTGGTTGGCATGCTGGATGGAAACAAGAATGGTCTCATTGGTTATGGAACCTCTGAGGCGGTCAAGGTCTACGAAGCCCTCCCCATCCACATCCAGGTAGGTCACCTGAAAGCCCTGTTTTTCCAATGCTTGTGCGCTGTGAAGCACAGGGAAATCCTCGATCTTTGACACGATTATGTGTTTGCCTTTCTTCTTACTGAGGGCCAGTGCTACTCCTTTGAGGGCAATGTTAGAGGACTCGGTGCTTCCCGAAGTGAAAATAAACTCTTCGGGGGCAGCACCTAAAGCATTGGCCAGAGCCGCTCTGGCTTCGTCTAATACCTCTCGAGCTTCTATTCCCTGAGAATAGCCAAACTCTGAGGTGGCAACCGCGTATGTATCAAAGAAATATGGTCTCATCGCCTCCAGCACCTGCTCATCCAAACGAGTAGCCGCTGCGTTGTCCAGGTAAATAAGTCTGTCTGCCATTTCCTCCCCCGTCATATAAACAGTGTTATTGTTGAGTCCTTGGCCTCATCTATGTAGGTACCGACTGCGCAGTAGTCCGATATCAAATCATCACGGAGGTCTTCTTTCTTTATGCCCATTATCTGCATTGTCATGTCGCAGGCGAGTATCTTTCCTCCAAGCTCGTGGAAGTCCTGCAGCAGCCTCTCCAGAGACGCCGCCCCGGCTTTCTTCATCCTCCGCTTCACCATCCATTTACCAAGGCCCAGCATGTGCATTTTAGATAGAGGCCCCTTTTCCAGCCCACCTTTCTTTAATCGCTGGAGACCCCAGAAGGTAAAGAAAAGTGATGCTTCCATCCCCATAGCAAGGGCTCCGTTGGCTACAATAAAGGCACTATACACCTTATCCATGTCGCCGCTATGAACTATTATAGTAACTTTACCAGCCATAGTCTTTTCCTCCTCCTACTTGCGTATTTTTATTTTCCACACCCCACCTTCCTCCTGCACACCAATGAGCTCCAGTCCCAAAGCCTTTACCGCCAGCGGTATCTCTTTCTTGGAAGCAGGATGCGTTCCAATAACCTCCACAATATCGCCCTCTTTTGCTTTCCTCAAAGCCTTGCGAGTCTCAACTAAAGGGACAGGGCAAGTTTCACCTGTGCAATCCACCTTTATCTCAGCCATTTCGCATCACCTCCGTACAAACCTGCAAATACCGCTGTAGCCATGAAAAGTTGTTAAGAGTTGTTCCAACCTCGTCATCTCACTCAGTTCCCCGGCCAGCTTTCCTGCCGCGCACCGGGATTTCTTCTAGCTAATCTACTCTATGAGCTTGAACAGTTGTCTTACAAGAGTAACAAAAAAAGTACTCTAATTATCTTGAAAAGTCAACAAGAGCCTTCGGTGTTGGACGGGGTCTAAGTTCGATGTCTGACTTGTTCGAATAGGCCAAAAACAAAGTCTACCACAAAGCCTTGCCTTCTATTCGGTATTCGCTACTACCTATTTGCAGCCTGGCTAGGCTAGCTTGCTCAAGTAGCGTTGTCAGCTACTTTCCCTTACTCTTGTTACCTGTTTCTTCTATGTGGTAGACTTCGCCACAAAGAATGAGAAAACGCGTTTTCTCTGGCGCACGTCCTACGGGCCGACAGCATATTGGTAACTATGTAGGAGCGATACAGAATTACGTGGCACTCCAGGATGAATATGACTGCGTCTATTGCATCGTGGATATTCATGCGCTCACCACTCTGGAAAACACAGAATCACTTCGGGAAGATATTCATGAGATGGTGCTTGACTGGCTGGCCGCTGGGATTGACCCGCAGAAGAGTATCATCTTCGTTCAGTCTCATGTTCCTCAAGTGGTGGAGCTCCACACTTTGTTCAGCATGGTGACTCCTTTGAGCTGGTTATTGCGCGTGCCCACATTTAAGGAGAAGGTTAGGATGCAGCCGGATAACGTCAATTATGGGCTGGTGGGTTATCCTGTTCTCATGACTGCCGATATTGCCCTTTATAAGGGAGAAGTTGTTCCAGTGGGCGAGGACCAGCTTCCCCACCTGGAATTGGCTCGTGAAATAGTGCGTCGCTTCAACTCGCTTTTCGGGGTTGTATTTCCAGAGCCGCAGGCGAAGCTTACCAACTTTCCCTTAGTACTAGGCCTGGATGGGGTACAGAAGATGAGTAAAAGCTATGATAACCATATTGAAATGTCTGCCTCTCCCCAGGAGGTCTCGAAGCGAGTCATGACAGCTGTTACCGACCCCGCACGGAAATACCGCTCTGACCCCGGGCATCCTGAAATATGCAATGTTTTCCGACTCCACAGTTTTTTCACCCAGGCCCGTGTAGAGGAGATTGCTTCGGAGTGTCGTGGTGCTCGCATCGGCTGTGTGGACTGCAAAAAGATACTGGCCGAGAGTATCAGTTCGAATCTGGAGCCTTTCCGAGAAAGGCGGGCTGGTCTGGCCTCCAAGCCTGGTTATGTCAATCAGGTTCTTGCCGACGGAGCCAATCGAGCTGAAGCCATAGCTAAAGAGACTATCAGAGAGGTTAAGGGAAAGATGAAGTTCCTTCAGCGTGCCGATCTGGAGTGACTTTCGCAACACGTTAACATTCCTTATCAATTCTCTTTAAGTCCGCATGTCCAACAGCTAGGTGCATGAAGAAAGTATACTATGGCTGGTGGGTGGTCGGCGGGGCATTTCTTCTGCTGTTCTGCGCAATAGGAACACAGTTTTATGCCTTTCCCGTGTTCTTCGAGGTAATGGTAACAGAGATGGGATGGGCACGGACGCAGGCAGCCCTGGCCATGACGATAGGGACTTTTGTCGCTGGTGCGACGGGTATGCTAGTTGGGTGGTTGATTCACAAGGTTGGCTTGCGACCGGTAATGGTGTGTGGGACTATTATAGCTGCACTTGGCTTCCTCCTGCTCAGAACTGTTGCTGAGCCCTGGCAATTCTATCTTTACTACGGATTTATCATATCAATAGGCGTAGCCGGGATAGGCATGATCCCTGACATGACGGCCGTAGAGGCCTGGTTTGACCGCGGCAAAAGCACAGCTTTAGGCATAGCTACAACTGGAATGGGGGCGGGTGGAGTAGTTATGGCGCCGCTGGCTGGATGGCTCATCTCCAGGTATGATTGGCAGACTGCTTGTGCCTGCATGGCTGGAATAGTGATACTGGTGGGCATTCCCGTAAGCGCTATTACCATGCGGACACCACAGGGCCGGAAGGGCGCGCCTGAGCAAGCACAGCGGAAAGAATTAGAGATGGGAGATGCTACCCTCGGGAAGGCATTAAAACAAAGGTCATTCTGGTTAATATCCATGAGCGCAATGCTGTGGTACTTGGGCTATATGATAGGACTGACCCATCAAGTGGCGTTTGCTGTGGACATGGGAATAGATAGAGTAGCAGCCGCCGGCGCTGTGAGCGTGCTTTGTGCCTTCAGCATTCCCGGCCGTCTGGGGTTTGGCAAGCTTGGCGATATTATGGACAAGAGATACGTAATGATGATGGCGGCCGGCCTGCAGGTGGCGGCTTTCGCCATTCTCCTGAAAACCACCAATTTGGCTATGCTGTATGTCTATTCTGCTCTCATAGGCTTGGGTGTCGGTGGACTGACTCCAATTCTACCGGGGCTGGTTGCTGACTACTTCGGGAGAAGACAATTCGGCGCTGTCTACGGAGCTCTGGACATGGTGACGGTGATGGGTATAATGGTTGGTCCAATCTACGGGGGGTGGATATTTGACACCACCGAAAGTTATTCTTTGGCCTTTCTAAGCGGCATTATGATAACTTTGCTGGCAGTTGTTCTTGTCTATTTGACACCAAAGCCGAGTTCCTAGTAATGCCGTCGCCGAGGAAGGCTCAACATTGACTGTTCGGTCCAGGAACGGAAGAAACGGGGTTCTTGATCTAGACTAGTAAAGCGACTGGCGGAGCGGCTGATAGAGCTTGTGGGGGCTCTGAAGTGTCTTTGAGGGCATTTTGGTGTAAAGCCAGAGTCCGATTTCTTGGGAACCCCGCTAAACCCAAAATCAAATCTATCACGTGCCAAATAAATCACAAGACTCTTGAGGCGTGGGTTAATTGCGATGCCCTTGCGTGTGTGGTAAAGTTAATATGTCCTAGTAATCAGTATGTATGAAGATAGGGGCAGTTGGCTCAGTGGTTAGAGCGTCGGTTTCACATACCGAAGGTCACAGGTTCAAATCCTGTACTGCCCACCATAGAATAAGGAGGAAAAGAGATGGCATCTAACGGTAGTGGCAGGAGTGGGTTACTTACGGCTGGCGGAGTCTTAAGCATAGTGGGTGGGGCACTTCAGGTAATCGGTGGACTGATAGTAGCGATTCTAACAGTAGGCATCGGGCTACTGATCAGGCTGGCGCCTATTCCCTTCCCCCCAGGCGATTGGGGGGGACATGTTGTACCTTGTGTCCCATTCTGGCTGATCATAGTCGGAGTGCCTCTTTTTGCTCTTGGCATAGTAGCCATAGTGGGTGGAGTTTCGGCCATAAGAAGAGGAAGGTTCGGCCTGTCCTTAGCCGGGGCTATCTGTGCCCTTCCGTCAGTGCCTTTGGGGATACTGGCGGTGATTTTCGTCTCAGTGTCAAAGAGAGAGTTTGAAGCAAAAGAATAGATGCCGAAGTGGCGGAATGGCAGACGCGCTACGTTCAGGGCGTAGTGTCCTTAAGGACGTGAGGGTTCAAATCCCTCCTTCGGCACCAGTTGAGGTCTTTTTCTGAGCTACCTGTCCTATGAATTGCCCGAGAGGTCTATAAAAACCTTAAGCGGGGATAGTGCG
The DNA here is from genome assembly GCA_029857995.1 of Dehalococcoidia bacterium. Classification (GTDB taxonomy): domain Bacteria; phylum Chloroflexota; class Dehalococcoidia; order GIF9; family AB-539-J10; genus RBG-13-51-36. The sequence goes on along the minus strand of JAOUFZ010000043.1, from coordinate 1,953 downwards.
TTCTTTCGCCCAAGCTCTTAATGCAGAAATTCCCTCTTTTTTTAGAACAGATAGCGGTTTCGTAGACTCGATTTGTTCAATAATATGCTTGGTTGAAATTACCTCTTTCTCAGTAGAAGCCCTATAAAGTGCCGAGATAAGAGCTTGTTCAATCTCAGCCCCACTAAAACCCACAGTCACATCAACAATCTTTTTTGAATCAAAATCCTCTGGTTTAAGCCCTCGTTTTTTAAGGTGTATCTTTAAAAGCTGTTCCCTTGATTCTGTATCAGGTAAATCTACAAAAAATATTTCGTCAAAACGACCTTTTCTCAAGAATTCAGGTGGCAAACGATAGATATCATTTGCCGTGGCAGCAATAAAAGAACTTGCCTTGTGTTCCTGCATCCAAGTTAGAAACGTACCCAAAATCCGCTGGGAAACGCCACCGTCAATATCACCACCAGAAGCAGCGAATCCTTTTTCTATTTCATCAATCCAGAGGCAGGCCGGGGCCAGTTTCTCTGCTATCATCAATGCTGTCCTTAAATTTTTCTCTGTTTCGCCGACATATTTACTGTAGAGTCTGGCTAAATCAAGCCTATATAAAGGTAGATTGAGTTCTCGTGCAATGACTTTTATAGCCAAGCTTTTTCCGCAACCCTGCACTCCCATTAACAATAATCCTTTAGGAACCGGAAGAGAAGTAGTTTGTTGTGGAGAGAAACTAGCTTTTCGTTCTACAAGCCAGCGCTTTAGATTATCAAACCCGGCAATATTATTTTTATCTTCGGTTAAACAAAATTCCAAAAGACCTTCCTGATCAAAGATCTTCTTCTTATAAGTTTCTATGGCGCTCAAGTCATTTATATCAAGAATATTGTCCGCTAATAAACATTGATTTATAACATTTCGTATTTGCTGAATAGATAGTCCTTTTAAAGAATCAGTGATTTCGTCTAGCTCTTCACCGCTCAAAGATAGCGCCACTTGTTTATTTGTTCTTTTTAGTTCTTCGGCCGTCTCTTCTATTACTGTTTTAATTTCATCCTCAATCGGATAACCACCTATTAGATGAGCGGAATCGGACTGAATATCCTTGGGTAGTTTATATTCAGCAGAAACAATTACAAAAGTATCCTTTGTTCCCTTTATAAGATTAATAATATCCTTAAAAAGCCTCAATACTAAATCGTCCTCTAGGTACCTTTCGAAATCCTTTAGGACGAATAGCCCGGGCTTTATCCCCTCATATTCTCTAGGCTTGAGAAGGGACTGTACCATTCGGAGCATTTTGATCGGCTCTTTTGTCTGGTAATAACAATCGTCCTTATCACCTCGTCTGAGACCATCCGTTACAGACCATTGGTAAAAATCGAGATCCAACTGCTCTGCAATTGTTTTTAGTTGCCTCATAGTATAGATTTCATCTATTGTTTCAAGGTAAACAACAGGATATTTGGATTTAATTAATAGATTTAGTTCTTCATTAACAGCGCGCACGATATTTATTCTCCCGAATAACCCTTTCCTTCCCCTGATATTATTATACTATTGTCTGTTTAGAAATGAACTGAAATTTACCACGTGGAGATATGGCAGCGCGCCCAAGCGCACGGAGAGCTATTTCATTGACGAGGAATTAGAGTTGTAGTAATCTTTAATCGGACAAGATATTTGGAAAAGATCCCTTCGGGTGTTCCTCCTATGAAGAGGACCATTTATGTGTGCCGCCCGGAAAGTACACTGAACGAAGCGAAGGACTTTTCGGGGAGTATATGCGCCTGTAGCTCAGCTGGATAGAGCGCAGCCCTGCGGAGGCTGAGGTCGCGGGTTCAAATCCCGCCAGGCGTGCCATGGGCGGTTAGCTCAGTGGTGAGAGCGCCTGTCTTACACACAGGAGGTCAGAGGTTCAAGTCCTCTACCGCCCACCATGACGAGTGGAGGGGGTTCTTGGACCTCCTGTTTGTTGTA
>JAOUFZ010000202.1 GCA_029857995.1 Dehalococcoidia bacterium | reverse complement strand
GGGCTATATTGTCCAGCTCGGTAACTCCAAAGTCGTCTTTCTATCGGCTGAAGGCTCGTCTTCTGTGGTGGGACACACGGCGGACATACTCCTGGAGATTGATGAATCGCAGGATGTCGGTAAGGATAAGTACACCAAGGAATTCCGCCCTATGGGTTCGGCGACCAACGTGACGACGGTTCTTTACGGCACCACGTGGGACGATAGCACTTTGTTGGAAGAGATGAAGCAGGTTAATTTAGAATCGGAGAAAAAGGACGGCATTAGGCGCCACTTCGGATATGATTGGCAGGAGGTGGGTCGCTACAATCCTGACTATCTGAGGTTCGTCCAAACCGAGCGGCAAAGACTGGGCGAAGAGCACCCCCTGTTCAGGACTCAATATGCCTTATTACCCATCAGCCACGGCGGGGGCTTCCTATCCCGACAGCAGATAGCTGTCATGCTGGGAGAACACCAGAGGCAATCGCATCTTGATGGGAAGAGAACCTATATTGCTGGCATAGACCTGGCTGGGGAACATGAGCCGGAAATGATGGGTTGGGGTGGGTCTGGCGCCAATAGGGTAAAGGGACATGATTCCTCAGTAATCACCATTGCCGAGGTGGATGGCGCCGACCCCTCCCAGCCCGTCTTGAAAGTTGTGGAGCAATACCAGTGGATAGGCACGCGCCATAGCCAGCTTTATGCACAGATGACGCATTTGCTTAAAGATGTCTGGAAATGCCACAGAATAGTGGTGGACGCCACCGGCATTGGTCAGCCTGTGGCCAGCTTTCTCAGAAAAGAGCTGGGGAGCCGGGTCATCCCGTTGGTCATTACATCCAAGAGCAAGTCCGACATGGGCTTTGAGCTATTATCCTTTGTCAATTCAGGGAGGCTTAAACTCTATAAGCAAGATGGCTCGCCAGAGTATAGAGAGACCTTGTTCGAGCTGGAAAGAGCCAGGGCGCAATATCGCCCTAACCAAACGATGAACTTTTACGTTGACCCTCAAGAGGGACATGATGATTTTCTCGTGAGCCTGGCTCTGGTGGTCCAGGCCGCTAAAGGTCTTACCCCGCGGGAAGCTAAGGGGCGGCTCAGGGAAAGTTAGGCAGGTCCTGAAATACGAAAATCAAAAATGAAAATGAAAACTGACACAGCAAAGGTCAAAAATTTTGCATTTTCAATTGTCATTTTGATTCTTGACCTTTGATTTTTTAGTGTCGGTATTTCACTCCAACATAGGCAGGTCTTTGCCTAGCTCAGCCAGCGATTCAATCCTCTTCTTAGTCTGCTTCAGCTGTCCTTCATACTCTTTGGCGTATCGGGTAGCTTGCTCATAGAACTCTGCTATCCTGGGCACAAAGGATAACTGGGACAATATCAAAGCAACGTCGACAAAGTGCTTTTCTCCGGGAAAATCGCCGCCGCGAATCAGGGCATTGGGTGCCATCTCCTTGATGTAATCGCTAATACTCTTGACCATGTCCATATTCAGCTCTTTTTCTGGACCGGACACGATATATATGGCTTTGCCGGCATCCTTGGCGTCACAGGTGAGGGAAAGGTCAGAGATGGTAGCGTCCAGGGCTTGTGTTCCTCTGAAGCTTTCCAGAGCTTTTTCTCGGAAACTCTTCTTTCTTATCTCCCAGGGGAAGCGGAATGAAGGAAGCTCGGTTCTCCCCAGACCAATAGCGGTCCATCCTTCCAGGCTGGCGATTATGTCCCCGCCGTCTATTGTCCGCGAACCCACGTATTTGGCCCTGGTTACCTCACCGGCACACATCAAGTCGTAGAAGGGCTCGGCAATCATCCTGTTTATTCTGTCTATGTTACTCATAAGACTGGCATCTTTCCTGACATACCTCTGGTTGTCAGCCAGAAAAATGGCATCCACTATATCATAGGTGGATTTCAGGCAGGTAGCCGTGTTGTACGTGCTCCTGGATTCCGAGGTCTGCTCGTGCTCAAAAGGCAAGACTACCAGTGCGTAAACTGGCTTGCCAACATATCTATCCTTAACTGCGCGGGCCATTATGGGCAGTGATCCCGACCCGGTGCCGCCGGCAGCACCAGCTATCAGCAGAAAGGCGTGTGTCTCGTAGAATTGCGGGCTGGCTTTCACGGCATCCAGGACCTTATCACCATCTTCCTTGGCCAATTGAGCTCCCAGCTCGTTTATCTTGCCGACCCCATGTCCCATGGTCCGGCGCAAGCCCAGGAGCACTCGATGCCTGTAGTCGTTCTTGATAAACCTCAGCCCGGTCAGGTCTGCCTGGTCTGTATTCACGGCAATGACGGTGGGGGCTATGGTGGCCTTGCGCTGAGCCCGTGCCTTGAAATTTAGCCTGGCAAAGTGGTCAGCAATCCGGCAGCCACACTGCCCCAGTCCAATAACTGTCAACTTCATTTTTCCCTCCTTTTCTTTACCCTGTTCGCTCCGTACTCCGCTGTCTTATTTGTCATTGCGAGCGAAGCGCGGCAATCTGCTGTCCCCCGTCCGAGGTTGCGGAGCTTGT
>JAOUFZ010000203.1 GCA_029857995.1 Dehalococcoidia bacterium | reverse complement strand
TGACCACCTAAGTGATAAGCGATAGCCTGCGTCCCATAGCAAATGCCCATTACCGGTAGACGGCTCTCATAAATATATGGTAAAGGCAACGGAGCTCCAGAATCATAGACGCTAGCCGGACCTCCTGAGAGGATAAATCCTCGTGGGTTAAGGGAAGCTATTTTTTCCCAGGGCGTATCGTAAGGCACAAGCTCACAATAAACATGACACTCCCTGACCCGCCTGGCAATCAGCATGCTATATTGAGAGCCAAAGTCAAGCACTACTATAGTTTCACGCTCGCTCGGGGGCAGCTTACGCTCAACCACAGGTTGCTCGCCGCGCAACTCTTTGGCTAGCCCTAGATAGGTGGAGACTTCGATATCATCGCTGGCAGCAATTCTGTGGCTTTCTACCTTCTTCTTCATTGCAGACTTACGGCGGTGGATACATTTAGCTTACCATTATCCCGAACTATTATCAACCGAGATAGGCTAAGCCTTTTCCCACCTGGCAAGGCCTATCACCTGTGGTTAAAGCCTGCCAAGATTTCAAATGTAGGAAGAAAAGAACTTCTGACCCAAGCCAGCACCATGCTATACTAATACTAAGAAATATGGCTGTTTCACGACGAGAAATCAAGAAAGGGGTTAAAATTCTCCAAAAAGGTGGAGTAATTGCTTTCCCTACCGATACGGTTTATGGCCTGGGGGCTGATGCCTTCAATCCCTCAGCCGTGGAAAGGATTTACGAGATCAAGAACCGGCCCAGGTATCAGCAATTCCCCTTGCTTATCGCTGACGTAAAGCAATTGACTGCTCTGGCCGAACCAATACCAGAAATTGCCTGGTTTTTGGCGAGGCGGTTTTGGCCCGGCGGGTTAACTCTGGTTTTGTCAAGAAAAGATTCGGTGCCTGCCTATCTAACCTCAAGATCCAGCATAGCGGTACGCATTCCTAACCACCCTGTTTGTCAGGCTCTCATTCAAAACTTGGGGAATCCCTTAATCGGGACCAGCGCCAATGTTAGCGGCCAGCCGGCTGCTTTAACTGCCGAGGAAGTTGAACAACAGTTGGGAGGAAAAATCGACCTTATTATCAACGGAGGCCAATGTCCTGGCGACAAGGAATCTACAATAGTAGACATTACCATTGAACCGCCGGTAATCCTGCGTCAGGGCGTCATCCCGTCGTATGAGATTGCCAAAGCTTACAACGAATATTTGGAGGCAAAGTGACACGCATTGCTATAGGCTGTGACCACCGCGGTCTTGCTTTGAAGAAGCCAACCATGTCCTTCCTGCAAAACGCAGGTTATACCTATCAAGACTTTGGTTGCTATAGCACTGACCCTGTGGATTACCCTGACATTGCCCAGAGAGTTGGCGAGGCAGTAGCATCGGGCGATTTTGACCAAGGTATTCTAATATGCGATACCGGCATAGGCATGAGCATAGCTGCCAACAAAGTAAAAAGTATAAGGGCGGCTTTGTGCTGCAATTCGTTTTCAGCACAACGGGCTCGCCAGCACAACGATGCCAACATCTTGTGCCTTAGAACAGAGGATATAGATACCGAGTCAGCTTTGGAAATCGTCAAAACTTTCCTAGCCACGGATTTTGAAGGCGGCCGGCACATGCGAAGGGTGAACAAGATAAGAGCTTTGGAAGGAGATTCCTCATAGTAATAGCCTCGGCTCTTAGAAGATACAACCTGAAGGGCAGTTATTTCGCCACGTCACACCGCATATCGGCTTCTCAAATCATGAGACAACTTGGCCGTTAATTCCAGAGCTTGGTTTGCCGTTTCCGGCGATAAACCCTCTAACCCACAGGAGGAAGTTATCAGCCCTTGAGCTACGATTTGCTTGAACTTAACACCATTCCTGGTGAATGGAGCCATAGCTTCTTCAAGTCGGTCACGAAGACTGGTCAAAGATTCCTTACCTAAGGCCTCTTCCTCATTCGGAACTATCCCCCAAGCGATGTTGCCACCACGCTCAAGAAAGGATTTCACCTTAGCCCAATGAGTGCTTAGAGAAGAAGCATAGTTATAGGCATCAAAGCTGAGAATATCGATTGTAGTGTCCAGAAGGACCGACCAGTTGGTGTTTCCGCAACAGTGTAATCCTTTTGTTCCTTTAATTCCCCTCAACACCTCTTCTATCAGAACAGGCACTTTTTCCTCAGGAATACTAGTAAACACCGACCCTAAAGAAACCAAAGAAGGTTCGTCAACAAAGACAATAGGATTAGGCGATATTTCCCTCAAGATATTTTCCTGCCAAGAAGCTTTGAGACGCAGAAACTTAGCCGCGGCTTCGGCCAAAGTATCGTCATAGAGGATGCCGAGACCGTCCTGACCGGTGACCGCCAGACCCCAGGTGACGGGACCTGTTAGCTGCCCTTTGATTATCTTACTACCTGCTGCTTTGGAGAGGAAAGCATGAAGCCCGGCAGCATATTCCTTCGAAATGCCATATTTATGGGCGTTATCTTGTTCACAATCAACATAGATTTGCTCTAC
>JAOUFZ010000201.1 GCA_029857995.1 Dehalococcoidia bacterium | reverse complement strand
CCAAGGATAGAGGTGGTAGGCTTGCTCGGTCTCTTGGCAAAGAAGATTGACCGGGAGGCTCGGGCTTTTCATCAAGAGAATATTCGACTGCTGCACGTGGGCAGGCTCGACAGGCTATCCCAGAAGCTAAGGGAAAGGGTGAAGGCAGCAGTTGAACTGACCAAAAACAACACCGGCCTTTCGCTTTGTTTAGCCTTCGATTATGGCGGACGTGATGAAATTGTCTATGCAGCCAGACGTATGGCCAGCGCTGGCATTCATGATGACAATATAGATGAGCCTGTGTTCGCCCGTTATCTATATAACCCTGACGTTCCCGACCCGGATTTGGTCATCCGCACTGGCGGTGAGAGCCGTCTGAGCAATTTTCTACTCTGGCAGGCTGCCTACAGTGAACTCTACTTCACTCCAGTATTGTGGCCTGATTTTGGTGCTAAGGATGTTGAGGAAGCGCTTTCTGAGTATAAGCGCCGCCAGCGCCGCTTCGGCAGAATATGAGGCGCTTAATAACTACTCAATTCAAAATGCAAAATGGAAAGACAAGACTGTGAAATGACAGAGCAGAAGTCAAAAGAAAAGTCCTGCGTTTTGAGTTCTAGTTTTGATCTTCGAATTCAGATATTATTTGGCATTTTGGGCCTGGGGATTAGAGCCTCGCCTTCTGCCCAGGTTATGCCGATAAGAATCCGCCGTCAACAGGTATCAACGCTCCATGAACATAGCTGGACAAATCACTGGCCAGGACCACAGCAATGCGGGCCACTTCATCCGGCTGCCCGCCCCTCTTAAGGGGCAGCCTAGTGCTAAACAACACTCCAGTTCTCAGGAGGCTCAGCCGGAGCTGGGTGACTTCCTTGGCCACGGCCTTTGTTCCCGGAGTTATTATTCCCCCGGGTATGATGACATTTACTCTGAAACCAGCTTTCCCATATTCCTTGGCCAGAGACCTGGTCAGAGCGATGACTCCCGCCCTTGCTTATGCTATAAGGAGCCATGCCTTCCACGAAAGGTATGAGTGCCTCAATAGAGCCAATGTTGATGATGACTCCGCCTTTCTTCAATCGTCTCCTTATCATGTGCTGGCACATCCAGAGAGCGGATTTCAAATTAATGTCCATCACCTTGCTGAAGAAAGCGTCGTCCACTTCCAGGAACCCCTTGAAAGGATATATCCCAGCGTTGTTTACCAGTATGTCAGGCGCTTTCCCTTTTAACTCCTCCCACAAGGCGGCTATCTCCTCTTTTGAGGAAAGGTTCACTTTGTGAATGCCGACTTCCAATTTGAACTTCGAAAGTTCCTCAGCTACAGTCCTTAGCCCCCGTTCGTTTATGTCCACAAGTTCCAAATCCGCACCTGCTTCGGCAAATCTATAGGCCATTGCCTTCCCAATACCAAGCGCGGAACCAGTTATCAGGGCCTTCTTCCCTTTCAGGGAGATAAGTTTCGACAGCGGCTCTAGGTCCTTCATGGCAATGCTCTAGACTATTCGTGTATGCGTCATATCACTACGTTTCTATTATACCATGACGCAGGAGTAGTCCCCTCACTAGGTCGAGGTATATTTCAGAACAGATTTCGGCGATGATAGGCTCTCTGTAATAAGATATAATTGAAAATAAGTATGCCCCGGCATACTTATTATTATGGTCTCGATAATCGTTCTGCTGGCGGTCTTTGTCCTCATCGCCGTCCGGCAAATCGGCAGGTTCCGTCTTCAAATATGGCAGGCGATGCTGCTCGGAGCACTGGCGGTATTGGTCACAGGACAAATCTCTCCGACTGAAGCCCTCGACGCAATCAATCTGGACGTTATACTGTTCCTGTTCGGCATGTTTGTGGTTGGCCAGGCACTGGAGGAGAGCGGTTACCTTTCTCACCTTTCATCCAGGCTGTTCGGACGAGCTAAGACAGTGGACAGCCTGTTACTCCTGATATTGTTTGGTGCCGGGCTGCTATCGGCTTTCCTGATGAATGACACACTGGCTATCATCGGCACGCCGGTGATGTTGCAGATTGCCCAAAAGACAGGTATTCGCTCAAAGCTGCTGCTGCTATCGCTAGCTTTCTCCGTGACCATTGGCAGCGTGATGAGTCCTATCGGCAATCCGCAAAACCTGCTGGTTGCCATCAACGGAAATATCCCCAGTCCATTCATCACTTTCCTCCGCTATCTGGCGGTGCCAACTCTCATCAGTCTTTTTCTGACATATCTCATTCTTAAGTTCCTCTACAGGAGAGACTTGAAGAACGACCGACTGAACTATTCAGTTGACCCCATCACAGACCCAAGGCTGGCGCAATTGTCGAAGGTATCCCTCATAATCATTGTTGTCCTGGTACTCGCTAAAATAACCACCTCCCTCGTGGGCCTCCCTATTGACTTCCGGCTTACCTATATTGCCCTGGCAGCAGCGTCGCCCATCATCTTACTAAGTCCCCGCCGTTTCGGGATAGTGCGTAGAATTGACTGGACCACTCTGATTTTCTTTGCGGCGATGTTTGTTCTGATGCAGAGTGTCTGGGACT
>JAOUFZ010000042.1 GCA_029857995.1 Dehalococcoidia bacterium | reverse complement strand
TATCGGAGCTGGTACCGGTATGCACGCCTTCGGATATCATTAGTCGACGCCAAAAATGGTGATGGTCACAGTGGCAGTATCGCTGTCGCCACTGGCGTCGGATACCGTGTAGGTGAAACTATCGGTGGCTGACTCGCCGGCCTGCAAGTAGTCGAATTGTCCGTCAGGGTCATAGGTGAAGGCGCCACGCGGACCCCAAGCGGTAACTGTACCTACAGTCCCGCTTGTATCCACTGCAGTTCCACACCTTGCGCCCTGGTCCAAATATTCCCTTTCTGATTAGCTATCCAACTTGTGCCGTCTTCGGTGACGCAAACTACCAGGACACTACCCCTGACCGCCGCAGCACCAGCGGATGTTTCAACCTCGTACCTGGATGCTGGATCAATAATATTTATCACGCGACTTATGGTGGCACCTATTGTCTGTTCAAGAGTAATGGTTGTTGAACCGGTTTCCCCGGAAATATCGAGTGAAGTAATTCCAATCTCGGTGCCAAGCTGTAACTCGACAGTACTGCCATCAAAGAAGGTGATTTCGGCGCTAGAATCGTCGCCTGTCTTTATGATATCTCCGTCTTCCAGAGACATCCCGACCTCCGCTTCTATCCAATCGTCCGCACCTGCCTTCATTACAAGTACATCGCCCTCGGTTATTGAAAGCATAGTGAGCGTAGAAGGATTTGATGAATTCTGGCCACAGCCAACCAAAGCTGAGGCCACTAGAACAAACAGAACAATCGTCGGCAGCAGTTTCCTACGCATGATAGGTCTCCCGTAACTACTGAGAGTGTTTCACCAGCAACATAGGCTTCTGAGGATATCTATCGTTTATGTGCAACGCTTTGCTTGTTCTGATGAGCAATCCTTAGTTTGTCCCAGATGATTTTGACTTCTTTGGGTGCTAATGCGATAATCCTACTCGCATTGGATGGTATATTAGTGTCAGTGGGCTAAAGTACCATCGTATATACTATAATACCCACGGGCAATCGGCATGTCGATAGGGCTTCATCCTGGGAGTGAAAGGAATTTGCACGGCAGAAGTAGCTTTTCTCGTAGTGTTAAACGGGATATATGACTATGACGGAGGATAGAGTAGCCGAGACTGCAGCATTACCCAAATTCCGGCAAAAGTACCGGAAATCCGAGGTCATCTTTGAAGAAGGAAGCACCGGTAGTGAGATGTATCTCATTCATAGCGGGAGTGTACTGCTTTCGGTTCGGCAGAACGAAGCTCGAGAGGTCCCGCTGGTTGTTCTGAATCCCGGTGATTTTTTTGGTGAGATGGCTCTGGTGGATGACTCCCAACGGTCAGCTACTGCCTCGGCTGTTGAGGATGACACCGAGTTAATTGTCATGGATAGGGCTAGATTCCTCTTTATGGTGCGACAACAGCCAGAATTTGCCCTTAGTCTCATGCACACGTTGTGTCGGAGACTACGGGACATGGATAAACGATTGCCTCCTGAAGGAACCTCACCGTGAAAGAGAAGCCACTTAACCCCCGGGCGCAGACCAAGGCTGGAGTGCAACCGGAGCCATCCAAAGTAATTGAGCTGGCGGCGGGAATCTACCAATTTCATGGCGAGAAGCCCGGAAGTCATGTCTATCTTATCAAGGGCGATACCAAGAATGCTCTTATTGATACCGGGGTTGCCGGCAAATTCCCCGTCTTAAAGCGTCGGCTTACTGAATTAGGCCTGCATGTGAAAGACGTGAATCTGATCATATTGACACATGAACATTACGACCATATTGGTGCGACCGCATTCTTCCACCGGACTGCTGTAGTGGCAGCGCACCGTTTGGCGGCCAACAAATTGGAGTTGCAGGATGAATTTGTTACGTTCAGAAAGTACAAGGACCAACCCAGTAAACCCTTCTGGGTAGATGTCTGGCTGGAGGATGATTCTATGATTGACCTTGGAAACTACGAACTCCAAGTAGTACATACACCAGGACACACCTCGGGTTGCATCTGCCTATATGAGCCGAGAACTGGATTGCTGTTTACTGGCGATACAGTATTTGCTGGAGGTACTCTGTCTGAGATAGCTGTGGGTGGTAACGTCAGCGACTATGTGAATTCGGTCCGGCGTTTGAGTAATCTGAAAGTCAAGCAGCTTTTCCCAGGTCACGGCAGAGTATCCAGCACACCCGATGAAGACTTGCCCAAGGCCATAGTGTATGCCCAGACAATGCTTGATGACTGCAAGGCCTTTTTTGAAGCTTTCATAAAGACTAGAAAACCGCAGGATAAGCTCGGATCGGCTTTTGGTTACTGGACAGAGGTCCAGGATCAAGAGAAATAACCCCTTAACTAGAAGCCGCCTTTTTATTCTCAAACAGCCTGTGAACTACAGATAGCTGCACATTCCTACCTATAGCACAATCTGCTCGCCTTCACGAGCAATATCGATCGATATCTGCAACAATTCAGCTACTTCTCTGACTTCTCTCTCTATCTCGGACTCGTGTTGGGGGCTCATGTGGATTACAGCCACCTTTGGCAGATAATCATTTGCTCGACGGAACTCAATCAACTCCTCCCTGAGCATCTCCGGACACAGGTGACCTGCGTCCTTAGCTGCATCGGCGAGATTATTAGGCCAAGTAAGATCGGCTATTATCAATTGCGGAGATATTTTGCCCCACATAGAGGAAAGCCCGGGACCGGTATCGCCGGTATAGAATAAGGTCTTTCCGTCTCCAGAAGTTATTTGAAAGCCCACGCCATCAAGATTATGTCGCACAGGCACTGCCATGACTTCATAGCCTTCTATTCTTTGCCGCTCGAAAAGCTCCACCGGGACTAACCGAAGTGTCGCCTTTCGCAAAAATGAAGCCTCGCTGGTGAATTCGGGGTAGACCACGCCATCAATCAGGTGCGAGGAGAGAATTTCAAGGGTCTTCGGAGTGGCGATGACTTTAGTAGTGCGGTCAGAATTGTTGAAGGCAAAAGCGGGGACTGCCCTGATATGGTCATAGTGACCATGAGAAAGCAATATCGCCTTTATATTCCTCTGCTCAGGGAAGGTCAGTTCTGAAACCAGGCTCCCAGCATCCACAGCGAGGACGTCATCAATGAGGAAAGACACGAGCCTAGTGTTTTTTGACTCCGCATTATGTGTCCCCAGGAATCTTACTATCATTGAAATCACCTCGTTGCCATATTATTTCTCAGTCTTTAAGAAATCCGACTAGCTTACCGGATTTCTGAAGGTATAGCTGTCCCTGTATTTTATATGATACGGCTGCTTTACCTCAATGGCTGCTTCACTGATGACTCGCCACATATGAGTGAGAGACCGCTAAGAATGTGCGTTCATCTTAGCACCGGTCTATCCTGGGTTTTCGTTTCGTTGATTTGAGTAAACTCGCTAGTGTATATCTAAGACCAAGCAGCCTAGATTGGTTCCTTTCAAGTGAGCCTCATGGTAAGGAAGAGTAGATTGTTTTTCGCGGTGCTCGCAATTCTGGCGATTGAGTGATCCTGGTGCTAGCCCAATTCTGACCGTAACGGAAATCTCGCCCTAATTGACGCCTCGCCTCGGGCCGAGGAGGAGGCCAGCACATGGCGTGCCTAGAAAGTCGCCGTAATTAGGAGTTTCTATTGCCACCCGATAGGCTCGCCTTATTCGACAGGGGCGAAATTAGCGGTAATAGTGTAGTCGAGCTCCATATTGATGATGGTTGTAGCCTGATAGACATCGTTGATAGCGTGCGCGTTACCGGTCCAGTTGACAAACCGGTAGCCGGGATCTGGACGTGCACTCAAGACGATGGCCTGCCCATCATTATACCAAAAGATGCCTTCTCCAGGGATGGGTACGGAACCACCCTCTGTGCTGCTGATAGTCAGGCGCCACTCCGTTGCAGGAGCCGTGCAAGAAGCTTTGAAACCGAAACCTGTACATACTACGAGTGCGATTAGAGCGACCAACATCAGTTTCCTTGTCATTTTCCCTCCTTAGTAGCCTTTCCTCCACCTTCGATGGAAGGGACCTCGATAACTGCGATTTCCGATACCAACTCCCGACCCAACAACTCCGCCGTGTCCATCGACAGAGTAAAAGCCTAGTCTTCTGAACTCTTACTCGATTTGGAACTACTGCACGGGACCCCGCCAATCATCTCGGCTCACGACTAGCTCTCATAGAATACCACTTTTCTCAGAAAGCAGTCAATACCTCGGATTTTAGGGACGCCAAATCAGCCGGCTCTACTGCGAACTAGGTACTATGTCTCTAGGATAATGAACGAGCAAGTCCATCGCCCAATCGAAAGGGCATACCCCCTTCTTGATATTCAGATACCTGTCTCCGACCTATTTGAATTTTGGGGATAGGTTGAGGCGTTTCTAGATTCGGAGACTGAGAAGCGGCAAACAGGCGTCAGGCAAGCTACCGATTGCTCGGGCTGCGATAGGGACGTGTCTGGCTTAGCTATCCCACAGCCTCTATCGCCTCGACCTCGCTCTTTGAGTTCTAGTAGTAGACAGTCACACCTCTCGCTTCAAGTTGAGGAATATATATGTTGATGGAATCTGGACTCAGCGGGTTGCCCAACAAAACCACGTCATCCCATTCTGCAAGCCCCGGATTGTTGACCAGCGGACTGATATCGCTTATCCCGTTATCCCCGAGGTCGATGTCTCTCAGGTTGGTGAGGTTGGCCAGAGGGGAGATATCACTTATCTGGTTATTACGAAGAAGGAGACGCGTCAAGCTGGTGAGGTTGGCCAGCGGACTGATATCGCTTATCCAGTTATAATTAAGATAAAGTATAATCAATCCGGTGAGGTTGGCCAGAGGCGAGATATCGCTTATCTGGTTGGCATCAAGCCGGAGCGAAGCTAGGTCGAGGTTGGCCAGAGGCGAGATATCGCTTATCTGGTTCCCCTTAAGGTTGAGGTCGATCAGGCCGCGGAGGTTGGTCAGGGGCGAGATATCGCTTATCTGGTTGTCCGCAAGGTTAAGCATCATCAGGCTGGTGCAGTATTCCAGCCCGGCGAGATTGGCGATCCTCCTATACGCGGCAGGCAGGATGTTGAGCCATCTGAGGTTTGAAGGATAGATGGGGCCCGTCGGTTTAGCGATGGCTTCTCTGATTGCTGCCTCCAGGTTGGCGTCAGGGAAAGCCACCGGTTCCTGTGCGAAGTTAGCCGTGATTGAGTAGTCTCCGTTCATTGTGATGTTGGTTGAGGCAGCATTGACATCGCCAACCGTGTCTACATCGCCCGTCCAGTTGGCAAAGCCGTAGCCACTAGCCGGGGTCGCCACCAGGTTAACGACCGTCTCAGCATCGTAGGTAAATATCCCTTCTCCAGGGGCGGGTACCGATCCACCAGCTGTGCTGGAGATGGTGAGGTCATACTGAGCGATGAAGTTGGCCGTGATTGAGTAGTCTCCGTTCATTGTGATGTTGGTTGAGGCAGCATTGACATCGCCAACGGTGCCTACATCGCCCGTCCAGTTGAGAAAGCGGTAGCCGGTGGATGGAGTCGCCACCGGGCCGACGACCGTCTTGGCCTTGTATGAGAAGGTTCCTTCACCAGGCACGCTTACCGACCCACCGGTGGTGCTGGAGACATTAAGGCTACACCAAGCAGGGTTTATCACCCGGACGGTATCGCTACCTTCAAAAGCTATTCCAGCGACCTCTCCCATTATTGTCATCTCTACCTGGCTAGCAGGCATGAGTAGGGCCTCCACCGCAGCTCTATCAAATTTGACCATCAGGTCAGGGATGCCATCACTATCATAATCACTGATCGCGGTGGGCTTGGTCAGGGCTGGGACTGTACCATTCAGCCTGATGCTGGAAACATCGATTTGGCCTGCATCATAGCCTGGTGGAAGCTCGATATAGGCGGTGAGGAACTGGCCCTTGGACCTCAGGTTTAAGACGTCTGGGGCAAACTCTATGATTGCTGGGATGATAGAACCCGTTCCTGTCTCGGTTAATGCATCAGTACTAAGGATGGCGAGGTCGTGTTGTGGAGTAGCCGCACAGCCTACCATCCCGGCAATTAAGGATACCGCAATCAAAAAGATGCCAACCCTTGCCATGTAATGGTATCTCCTCGAATTAAGTATTGTCTTCATATTTCACCTCCTTCGTAGTAGTCTGGTTCCTCGAAATCTATTGTGTCCGGCCACGTAGGTAATGAAAAGCGACTTGCCCTGTGGCCAAAGGTCAACAGGTCGCTCTGAATTTGGCATAGGCATCACCCCCTTCGAAAAACAAAAACCGACCGTTTTCGGTCGGTTTCACTATTGGCTCCCCGCCATCCCAGTGCCCAATCACGGGTGACGGCTCAACGCCCCCTTATTGTGTCTGTTTTAACACACTGTTTACCGCATCTCTATCTCCTACTCATCGCAAGGAGGTCATTGTATTAAGAATAGTGTATCTTGACGTATATTATTCTAACGTATCTTATATAAGACTACCGCTTGTGCGAAGGAAAGTCAATACCCCGATTTGACAGACACCTTGTACCTCTTGATTCCAAGCCAAATGTCCCAAAGGGTCACTTCACGTATAAAATAGAACATTTGTGTTAATCACCGGAAGCCTGTTTTGTTCGTAAAGTCCTGTTGTGTCCCAACCCGTCCTAAACAATTTAACGCCAAAATAACGCCAGTTTTCCAGCCATAGCCTGAAGCCAACGGACAAAAACGATAATACCATGGCAATAGAAACGACAACAACCGATAGCAGCAAAAGTGGCTCACATAACGCTGCCCCTAAAATCACGAAGGGTTTCAAATACCCAAAATTGAACGAAAAGTCAACATTACTGGCCTATAGGGGACAAAGAGAGGTGAGGCGAACAACTGGACAGTACCGTGTACTAATGGGTGATTGACAGCAAGGAAAACCACGCTATACTGAAATTAAGGGGGCAAATTCCAAATACTACTGTCTGGATTGCAGATAATATCCGACGACCAAAATCTACAAGCTTGAACAGTACTCAATTCGAAAAAAAAGAGCATGGAAATCAAACCATTCTTTGCAGTCTTGATTATTCTGGCGGTGCTGGCCATAGTAGGAGTAGTTTATTGGATTCCGACCGAACAGCCACAGCAACCACTAGGAACAGGAACGTTGAAGCTCTATCTTTGCGATGCGCCGCTGGACGCTGAGACTGTTGCAGGTGTCCATATCACTATTAATGAAATTCAATATCATCGAGATGGTCAATGGGTCGCGTGTAAGGACTTCCAAGGCCCTCGAACATATGACTTGTTGGAATTAACCGAGGGAAATTCCGCTTTATTAGGCGAATTCACACTACCTGCTGGGAATTACACTCAAATTCGCTTTGTGTTGGATATGCCCGAAAAGGACTCACACAAAGCCAGTCCAGGCTGCTACATCGAATTTGCCGATAACTCCACAGAGCCGCTGTTTGTCCCAAGCGGTGGAGAAACAGGGTATAAGGCGACAGGCTACTTCGAAGTGCCTGTTAATGGGACGGTAGAGGTTACCGCAGACTTTGATGTCCGTAAAGCTGTGATTGTAGCTGGTTCTTCATACATCTTGAAGCCAACAATCAAGCTGATAGTCAACTACTAAGCTGGAAGCGTCAGTGGCTGAGGCAACGCTAACCCCAAAATTTGAAATGGTGATTATGTCGGCACGTTCTTATCTCTTCTTAACCAGAAGAACAAAAGGTTGTCTATAGCTGTTATTGTCACTTAAATCCCCTTTTTATCCCTTTTATTGGTTTTAATAATACGATAAGAATATCTTCTAAGAAGCTAAGAGGTCCTTTGAGGTGTTTTTCTTGAACTAAAATGAGGGGGAAAATTGTGCGGGCCGATGCCATCTGATAAAACGCTTTCGAGTATTCAGAAAGGGTCAAAATGTTATGACAATGTTACATTTTACCACCTTTTTTTATGACTATTTGATGTGAATTGGAATAAACTAGATTCGACGAGTGCAAGAATAATAAGGAGGATTAACCATGAGCGTAGTAGCAAAGACGAAGGAAAATTTAAAAAAATGCCAGTGCATGAAATGTCCTACCTACACCTTTATGTGCAAGATGAAGAACATGCCAGCCAATATGGCAGCAATGATGAGCGACATCGGTAAAAAAGAGCATATGGAAGCAATGTTTTGTGCTTTTGGCAATAGTAAATGTATCGACACGGAAAAAGGTTGCATTTGCATGAAATGTGCGATCTTTAAGGAAAACAATCTCGACAAAGCAGACTATTGCCTGGGTGGCAAAGCCCCCAAAATGTAGCATCTATCTCTTGGGTGAAGAGCAAATAGACTCTCGATAGAAAGCTATCCGTGTGAATCACATCACTGAAATTGCTAAAAGCAGGTGGTAGAGGACTTGAACCTCTGCCCTTCTGTGTGTAAGACAGGCACTCTCACCACTGAGCTACAGGGGCTTAAAGCTGAATAGACATTACTTCGCTTCACTGTAAAAATGAGAGTCAACAAAGAAATGAAGCGAATCCTGATAAACAGTGGAAAACAAGATATATGGAGGATAAAAAGACTCGGATTGTGTCTTGGCGTTCTTTCACCCATCGCCCTAGGGTTGCATACGGAATACCATAGCGCTTGGCCTTTAGTTCCTTTTGAATAGTTGCGATTCCATATACCTTAGAAATAAGACGCTCTAGAAGCCTTAAAAAACGGGGGTCTTTCTTCAAGGTGATACGATTAAATTCTGAGGAGGGTATAGAAATGGGATTGTGGGGACACAATAACATAGAAGTCTTACCGTTCAGGGTGCGTGTTTAATATGGCATGGTCGTAATAGAACATCCCCAGTTTGTGCAATGAGGTAACAGCGCAGGCTTTTGTTCCCCGGGCCACACATCGTGGACGGATGTTACGCTTGATGCCGATGTCTTGGTATCCTGAAGAGCCACTCTGGCGGAGTACTCGTGTCCAAGTTTCTTTGGCGACACACCCAGTTGTACTCGTCCAAGAATTTCGTCAATGGTTTCGTTACGGAGTATTCAAATTTGCGAGACAAGAAGAGCGCAGGATCACTGCCGGCCGCAAAAGCTTGGAAATCTGAGACTACGGACTTCGCTTCTTCTTGCATCAACGTAGGAAAGCCAACGTAGTCCCAGACTGATTCAATCATTTTGCGTTCCCAAAAGTGGCTGGCAATCCCGTCGTCCCACATAACAAACAACGCGGGGTTCACTATGTGCGCAAGCTTGCAGGCAAATGTTTCGCCTAGATGCACAGTCACACTACGGACAGGCCCCCGATTCTCCCAGCAAATCAAGCGCAGGTCATTGAAAATGTGTTGAACCAATTCTCTATGACGGTCAAGGTTGACAGTCAGGAGTGTGTCGTTGCAGAGGCTCTGAAATTTGTCCTGTAGCCCACAAAGACCATTCAGGAGTACCCCTGCAACCTCGGTATCCTTCCTAATATGTCTCCCACCCCATGCGTTGAGGGAGTTCACAACGCTTGCCTGGAATTCATCGACTGAGACCGCGCCGGGATTTTGCGGAAGTCGTGCACGCAAACTCTTTTCAGCGAAAAGTTTCAGGTACCGGGAGTCGTAGTTCGTAAGTAGCCGATAGAAGAACGCTCCCCAAGCAAGCTCCTCAAAATTCACAGTTGCCTCCTGATTGAACGTCACAAGCAGCGTTCTTGCGTTCAGTGCTCAAATCTGCAATACACGTGGTAATGCCAAGCACTGCTGCGTCTTCCACCTATTTCATCTTGCTTTTCGGGATTTTGATGGCGAAACGGCATCTTGCGTCGCCTTTCAGTGGTGTTTCAAGCAGTTCGACTTCCACGGGTTCGTCAAAGATTGCGTCGAAATGGAGTTTCTGAAAGCCAGCGCTGCAATAGCAGAAGGTGGCTGGTATCCTGGGCTTGCCGTCGCGCAAAGCCGTTCTGACAAGTTGGCAGTGGCACGCATAGTACTTCCTCATCGTAGGGTCTTTTTCTTTTAGGAATTGCTTGGGGGCATAGGGTATTTTGGTCAAGTAGACCTTGTCACCTTGTCTGAGCCCGGTGCATATTTCCTGATTGCCTCTCACGAACTCCACGACTTCGGGAGTGATCTCCTGCTCGAACCACGGTCGTCCTTTTCTCATGCAGTCTTCCAGCTCCTCGATAAGCCTCTTATGCTCGCCCTTGAGATACTGGTCGATGCTGGCAGCCTTTTCAAAACGTTCCTTGCTCTCCTTGAACGCCTCAATGGGGATGTTGTGGTAGTTCCAGGTGAGAACCTCCCTGCACGTCCGGGCGGGCAACTCGGCTTCCATTCTATCTAGAACCATTTTGGTCAGCTTTGGGTAGCTGTCTTGTGGCGAACCCAAAGGCGGCATCTCTAAATCACGAAAGACCCTCCGATGGGTGGCCTTTCCAGCGATCGTCGCCAATCTTTCGCCGATTCTGGGCAACACGTCTGAAGCACCAAGAAGCCCGGTGAAGTAGATATACAGGTCATTTTTCCTCGCAATATAGCAGTAACGGGCGATGGCGACCAGTCTATCCTTCGAGTTCTTGTCTTCCTCTATGAGCAGGGAAATATAGTCCCTGAGCACGTCCAGGCCGGCGGATTCGAGCGTAATCTTCGTCTTCCTTTGATACTTC
>JAOUFZ010000200.1 GCA_029857995.1 Dehalococcoidia bacterium | reverse complement strand
AGCGTTATTGAGGAAAAAATAAGTGGAGAAGAGGAGGAAAGTTGGGAACCGCAATTCAGGCCAGAAATACCTCATCTCCCTCTCAAAGAGAGGAAAGGTAGCTTTGAAGAGATAGAGCTGAGCTTTTCTGAGGAGAAGGCGAGACAGGAGGCTAAGCGTTGCTTAAGATGCGACCTGGAGAAATAAAAATAAGCGCTCATCGGGTGTCATTGCGAGGAGCGTTAGCGACGAAGCAATCTCGAAGGTTGATGCTGGGATTGTTTCGCTTCGCTCGCAATGACTTAGAATTTTAAGTTTGCATTTTTATTTTTGACATGGGAGGTCAGGTATGAAATCTATTACTAAGCAGAAGTCTTTTGAGGAAATCAAGCAGCAGTTAGACAGGTTTGACCGAGTATATATTGCTGGCTGTGGCACATGCACCACAATGACTAAAACTGGGGGGAGGGAAGAGGTCCTGGAAATGAAGGAGCGTCTACAAGAACTGGGCAAGCTAGTCACCGGCTGGATAGTTATCCCTACCGCCTGTGATGAGATGACCGAAGTAGCTATTAAAGAAAATAATGGAGCCATTCAGAATGCCAGCTGTATTCTGGTCATGACCTGTGCTTTAGGAGTGCATAAGCTGAGTACCTATATTGACAAGCCAGCCATGCCAGCCCTGGATACTCTTTTTATAGGCGTCGAGGATGATCCTGGCTGTTTTCAGGAGGTTTGTGCCCAGTGTGGTCAATGCATACTGGGAGAGACTGCAGGCATCTGTCCCCTGACGGCGTGTCACAAGGGTCTGCTGAATGGCCCTTGTGGTGGCACCAATAATGGCAAGTGCGAGGTGGATAAGGAAAAGGATTGTGGCTGGACTCTCATATATCAGCGCTTAGAGGAACAGGGGCGACTTGATTTGATGCGTAAGTATCATTCTCCCAGAGATTACAACGTGGCACCCAGGCCGCGAACAACCAGGATTACATGAAGGAGGAGCTATGGCGTCGAGTTTTAGGGAAGTTCTCAAATCCGGTAAATTCGTGATAACCAGCGAAATCGGTCCACCAAAGGGGACAAACATTGAGAAGATGCTCCACCATATTGACCTTCTCAAGGATAAAGTAGATGCGCTGAATGTCACTGACCACCAGAGTTCCGTAATGCGCTTTCCCTCAATTGGTGGCTGTCTGGCTATTAAAGAACAAGGAGGAGAGCCTATATTACAGGTGACTTGCCGCGACCGTAATCGCCTTGCCCTTCAAGCCGAATTTCTTTTCGCATATACCAGAGGCATAAGAAATGTCCTCTGTCTAACTGGAGACGCTGTTGTAGTCGGCGACCACAAGGCGGCCAAGGGTGTTTTTGACCTGGACTCAGCACAGTTGCTGAAGACAATCCGGCAGATGGAATCGGGCAAAGACCTGGGAGGGAATGATCTCGATGGGACTGTGGAGTTCTGCGCTGGGGCCATAGTCACACCTGAAGCAAACCCGCTTGAGCCCCAGTTAATCAAGTTCGAAAAGAAGGTTGAAGCCGGTGCAGAATTCTTTCAGACTCAAGCCATCTATGACCTGGACAAATTTGCCAAGTTTATGGAATATGCCCGCCAGTTCCCGGTCAAGATACTAGCGGGCATCATTCTGCTTGTGTCAGCCAAGATGGCGAAGTATATGACCGAAAATGTCCCAGGCGTCTTTGTGCCCCAAAGCTTGATTGACGAATTAGCGGCTGCCCCCAAAGGCGAGGCACTCAATAAAGGTATAGAAATTGCTGCTCGGATGATTGCCACTATAAAGAAGGAATCTATGTGCGACGGAGTCCATGTCATGGCCATAGGTCGCGAAGAGGTGGTTCCCAATATCTTGAAAGCAGCGGGACTTGCGAGCTAGTACACTAGTGGGCTATGTCATGTTTGGAGCAATATTTGTCCAAAGAATTGGCACCTCTATTAGACCTCTTCACCAAACGGTTCACTTCCAAGATTATCGCCACGGTCAATGAAGCTAGTTTGCAGCTTCACTCCTATTTGATATTCTGCAACGACTGTTATCACGTTATCGTTATTGCTGCAAGGACTTCCAAGTAAGTCTTCGTTTCCTATCACCGCCTCTTCCTAGTAAGAACCCTCAAACATCTGGGTGATATACAGGTAGTCTCCCCCTTCCGAAAACGCAACTCCCACACCCGTCCTGGTGAAACGGGGGTCCAGTATGTTTGCTCTGTGTCCCGAACTACCCATCCAAAGTGAGACTGCCCACGCACATACTTCTTGCAGAGAAAGATAGGGACCCGGAATATACTGCCTGGTTGGTATCATTGCTATATTTTCTCCTCGTATTTCTCCGGGAAGCATGCCATAGTCAAAACTCCTTTCTCCTGGATATCTGTCATGGCTGAAAAAGTCGTTCACAACCATGCTGATACTATGCTCCTTGGCCAGACTGGCCAGGAGAGCGTCTTCGCTGAGAGCAGGCAGGCCGAACTGCTGTCGTTGGTCATTGACCAGTACGATTATCAGTGCCTCGGCCTGTGCCTCAGTATAGCCTATTCCAGGTGGGCTCGGT
>JAOUFZ010000041.1 GCA_029857995.1 Dehalococcoidia bacterium | reverse complement strand
ACAAGTTACGGACCTGCTTCCCGTGGGCCTTACTTATGTCTCGAACCTGCCCAGCCAGGGCAGCTACAACAGCGTAACCGGTCTCTGGACGGTAGGCGCCCTTAATGCAGGAAACAGTGCTACGCTGCTCCTTACGGCTACCGTCAATAGTGGGACAGTGGGCCAGACTATAACGAACACAGGAAGCATAACCCATGCTGACCAGACTGACCCCGTTATCAGCAACAACTCCGATCATGCTGACATACTTGTCCTCTCCAGACCTGTAGCCGTAGCAGATTCTAACGGTCCCGTATGTGCGGGACATACAATAGAGCTGTACGGCGGACCCAGTGGTATGCTTTATTCTTGGACGGGGCCGTATAGCTTTAGCAGTAGCTTACAGAGCCCGACCATCCCTAGTGCCACCACTTTGAATGCGGGGACTTATACTCTGACGGTGACCGCTCCCAATGGCTGCAGCGATACTGCATCCACTACTGTGACAGTACAGACCTGTGCAACTCCGCCCGATACACCGACCAACATTTCGCCTTCCCCTGGCACCTGCGTGGCATTGCCTGTGACCCTCACAGCGTCTGCATTTTCTGACCCAGGTCCGGGAGAATACCAGATTGCCGCCCAGTGGCAGATCAAGGCCAGCACGGGGAGCTACTCGGACCCCGTTTTCGACAGCGGAAACGATACGGTGAACCTTACCAGCATCACTATCCCCGCTGGCGTATTGAATGACTCGAGCAGCTATTGCTGGCGTGTCAGGTACCAGGGCAGCCTTGGTGCCTGGTCTCAGTATTCCAGTGAAACATGTTTCTACACCAGACCTGTAGCCGCAGTATATTCCAACACCCCTGTGTGTGCGGGCCAGACAATACAACTGTTCGGCGGACCCAGTGGTATGAATTACTCCTGGACAGGACCGTTGGGGTTCACCAGCGATCTGCAGCGCCCAACTATAAATAGCACTACCGTCCCTATGACTGGCAGTTATAACCTGACGGTAACGGCTCCCAACGGTTGCAGCGACACTACATCTACCTATGTGACAGTACAATCCTGCACAAGTCCTCCTCCCAATACACCGACGAACCAATCACCTGGTAGTGCAGCCTGTGTAGATCTGCCTGTGATCCTCACAGCATCGGATTTCTCCGATTCGGGACAGTACCAGGTTGCCGCCCAATGGCAGATCAGGGCTGGTGGAGGAGGCTACTCCGATCCCGTTTTCGATTTCGTAAAGACTACGGGCCCCTTCACCAGCATCACTATCCCCGCCGGGATATTGAGTGATGCCAGCAGCTATTTCTGGCACGTCAGATACCAGGGCAACGGCGGCACCTGGTCCGAGTATTCCGCTGAAACATTTTTTGGCACCAAACCTGTAGCTACGGCATCGTCTAGCTCGCCCGTCTGTGTGAACCAGACAATACACCTGTATGGCGGGCCCGGTGGAATGGCAATCTACTATTGGGCGGGGCCCAACGGCTTTAGTAGCAGCCTACAGAACCCTACCATACCCAATGCCGCCGCCTCGAATGCGGGGACTTATAATCTGACGGTGACCGCTCCCAATGGCTGCAGCGATACTGCATCTACCACCGTGACGGTACAGACCTGTGCAACTCCTCCCAGTAGACCGGCCAACATTTCACCTTCTGCAGGAACCTGTGTCGGCCTGCCTGTGACCCTCACAGCCTCAGCATTCTCTGATTCGGGACCTCAGATTGCCGCCCAGTGGCAGATCAGGGCCAGCACGGGGAGCTACTCCGACCCAGTTTTCGATAGCGGAACCGATACGTTACATCTTGCCAGCATCGGTATCCCCCTTGGCACATTGAGCGATGCCAGCAGCTATTACTGGCACGTCAGGTATCAGGGCACCGACGGCTGGTCCGAGTATTCCAGTGAAACATTTTTCTGTACCAACCCGGTAGCTGCAGCATCTTCTGGCGCACCTGCTTATGTGGGAGGGATAGTGCAATTATTCGGCGGACCCGATGGCATGGCTTCCTACTCTTGGACAGGGCCGAATGGCTTTAGCAGCGGCTTGCAGAACCCAGTTATTCCCAATGCCAGCCTGGCTATGGCCGGAACCTACACGCTGACAGTAACCACCGTCAATGACTGCACGGACGTTGCCAGCATCAGCGTGACAGTTAGTGCTGTCGGGGCGGCTGTCGGTTGGGAGACCCGCTCGATAGACAAACTGCGCCTGCTGCTGCCCTGGATTGGGTTACTTACGACCGTTATAGTCGGTATGAGCCTGCTCGTAGTAAGGCGTCGCCGCGTTTGAGATCAAAGCCTGCAGACCCCGGGCGGATTCGTTCGAGGCCTGGGCTCTTTCTTCATAGTCATTAGCGCATCCGCTAACGATCATTTGTCAACTGCTGTCTCTCCTTCCAACGACGCGAAAAACTTGACAGAAAATAGCGTAATTGAAGGGAAAGCCGGAGAAACAGTTTTTTTACCAGTGCTACCCGTGTAGTGAGCTTCTCTCCTGCAGGGTCAAAGGACAAAAGGGACGCGTCAAAGCAGGTAAGGGTCTTGACGCAGCGATGCCTGTTTGGTACACTTTTTCTAAGTCGACATTGGCAGTTACTAGCCCGGGAATCGAATTAGGATGGCGTGAACGCTCGCCACAAGACTGAACAGAATTCGACCTTGTTTTTCGGCCTGTCAATCACAATCTTGGGGTTTGCTCTTGGGGTTTAGGGATTAGTTTGAAAACACGTGGATTCAAGCTGCTTACCTTGCTGGTTGCGATTGTCTTGCTCATTACATTGGGGACATGCAGTGGCCCGCCACGTACGGTCTTTCCTCTAGCGCTTACGTGTCCTACACTAGCCCTGAACCTCACCAATGACCCCCACCTCTTGATCGATTCGAACAATTATGCCGCTGGCCCCAATGTAACCACAGCGCATGCCACCATCACGAATACGGGTAATGCCACTGTCTACGATGTCTATATGTATATAGGTAACGGGACAAACCCGGGCACTTTCGCACTCGGGAGCGATAGTACCACCCGTCTGTCTATGGTGGGCGGCGTGGCGGATGCCACAAGATACATTGGTAATCTGGCGCCAGGCCAAAAAAAGACTGTCTTCTGGATGCTGACCTATCCAAGTGTATATCCCGGTCCCGACATTACCTACCCCATCAGTATATGGTCCAGCGAGGTAAATGGTTGCTTCGTGCTAGGCACCCATAACTATACAACGCAAAGCACCATAAGCGCTGTGGCAAACAAGATGTTGGGCACTGTCACCATTGATCCCCCAAGCGGTATCGTCAGTGTCGGTGACATAATCACGGTTACAGTGACTGGTTTCAATCTGGGCACGATTGGGCATGCCGGCGATGCCTACTTCCAGCCAGTGGGCAATGGGGACTTCAGCCCTGCCTGCTTCCGGCTGGTCAAGAGCGAAGTTTATATCCACAGTCTTGCCAACAATTGCGGTTATGGTCCTATGCCGTATATTAACCAGTTGTATTTTTCAGGAATCGGCGGCAAATGCTATTCAGCAGATCCTACCGATTACGTTAAGTACTATTTTGTAGCTCTGCAGGAATGCACTACCACAGCGAAAGTCTACCAGGAGGCAGCTTCGGGTAATCAAGAGAAGTACAGCGGTGACTATGGCGTGGCTGGCGCTACCTTAACTGTAACAAGCCAGGGCGGCAGCATAATTCTTGATAAGTCGGTTTCGCCTTTGTCGGGAGGAGCTAACACGACTTTCACCTGGACCATAAACTACACCAATAATACCGATTATCCTGTAGGTGACCCTCTGAGTGGCAACGGCCTGGTAATCATCGATGAAGCCATTCCCGCGAACACCACTTATGTGGGAAACAGCTCTAGCTGCAGCGGCTTCAGTTGCCTCAAGTACTATTCCACTGACAATGGCGCTGCTTGGAACCAAACTCAGCCAGTGCCAGCAAGCTCGGTAAATAAGCTTAAATGGTCTATCAGCCAGACTATACCGGCACACAGCAGCGGGACCGTGAGCTTTCAGAGTAAAGCAGACCCCGCAGTGACAAACACCACGCTGATATGCAATAGCGTCTCTGCCAAAATAGATGATGGTGCATTACTGGAGTCAGACACCGTGTGTGTCAACAGCCTCGGTGCCGACCTCGATTTGACAAAGGTGGTGAACGACCACAGTCCCTGCGAAGGTGCAAACATCATCTATACGGTGACGGTATCTAACCCCAGCACAGTCAGCGCGACGGGTGTGAACGTCACCGATATCCTACCTTCTGGGCTGACCTACCAGAGCTATAGCACGAGCCATGGCACATATAACAGTGCCACAGGCCTCTGGAATATGGGCGGATTGGCTACCAACAGCAGCGCCGCTCTTAACCTCACAGCAACGGTCAACGCGGGCACCGGCGGTACGACAATAACCAACTCGGCCAACATCACCGCTATGGACCAAACTGACCCGGTTACGAGCAACAACTTTGACCATGTCGACATCACAGTCCATGCCGACCCTGCCGCCTACGCAACAAGCAACTCGCCTGTCTGTCTGAATGGTACTATATACCTGTTTGGTAATCCGGGTGGGATGGCATCATATAGCTGGACAGGACCTGCCGGGTTCAACAGCAATCAACAGAACCCCGTGATATATAATGCAACTCTCTCTATGGCCGGCACCTATAGCCTCACTGTCGTCGATTCCAGCGGCTGCGGCAGCGGCACCGCTACGACCAACGTAACAGTCAGCGCCGCGCTGATAGCCAGCGCCTCCAACAATTCACCGGTCTGTGAAGGAGGCACCATACAGCTATACGGCGCGCCCAACGGCATGAGCAGCTACGAATGGAGCGGGCCGAATGGCTTTAACAGCAGCTCACAGAACACGACCATCCTCAACGCCACCTCTTTGAATGCGGGGACTTATTATCTAACAGTGACCAATGGTAGCTGTACCAGCGATCCTGCCAGCACGGTAGTGACGGTCAACAGCAAACCCACAGCCGATGCCGGAGGAGATACAGGATTTTGCGCTGGTGGTAGCGTACAGTTGAGCGGCTCGGCAACTGGCGGTACCCCACCTTATACCTACAACTGGACGGGACCTGAAAGCCATCCCAATACCCAGAACGCGACCGTCAGCACGGCAGGTACCTATACCCTCACGGTGACCGATGGCAACGGCTGTAGCGACACAGATGATGTTATTGTACAGCAATATTCGGGCCCCACAGCCGATGCTGGGGGAGATACAGGATTTTGTGCTGGTGGTAGTGTGCAACTGAGTGGCTCGGCGACTGGCGGTACCCCATCTTATTCCTACGACTGGACAGGACCTGAAAACCATCCCAATACTCAGAACCCGACGGTAAGCACGGCAGGTACCTATACTCTCACTGTGACGGATGACAACGGGTGTAGCGACACCGATGATGTTATTGTAAGCCAATATCTCAGTCCCACGGCCGATGCCGGCGCAGCCGCAGTGATTATCTCAGGAGATTCTGTCGTGATAGGCGGCACTCCGACGGCTTCAGGCGGCACACCACTGTATACCTATGTCTGGACTCCGGCTACCGGTCTTAACAATGCGACTGCGGCCAATCCAACGGCTTCACCAGCCGTCAACACGACCTATACCGTAACTGTAACCGATTCCAACGGCTGCACAGACAGCGACGACGTGACCGTGACAGTGATTCAGGATTGCTGCATCTGCGGTTTCGTGTATCGGGCGGGCACAACGGAACCGCTCGCAGGCTGGGAAGTCATCCTGGAGAAACAGACAAACCCATGGGTTGAAATCGGGAGCACCATTACGGATGCCAATGGCAAGTACTGCTTCTGCGCGCTTGGAAGCGGCTACTACAGGGTGTACGAGGTGGTGCAACCTAACTGGAATCAGGTTTCCCCTTTGCCTAATGAATACCTCGTGACACTGCCGGGAGGTTGCTGTGATCCCCAATCCGGACCATTTCTCAATTTCCAGAATGACCAGGCGGGCCCCCTTACTGTAGGCTGGGAGGTTTCCCCTATAGATAAGCTGGCCGTCCTGGCACCCTGGATTGCGTTGTTTGCAGCCATTGTCGCCGTTGCGAGCCTCCTGGTGCTAAGACGACGTCGAGTTTGAAGCCAAACCCTGCAAACCACAAAGAGCAAACTCCTTCAAGGGCTTAGCCCTTTCTTCACAGCCATTCAAGTATCCACTAGACGTCAGTTGTTGACTCTCACCTGCCCCTGCAACCATGGCAAAAATCAATGGAAAAGACAGTACACTGAAAGGAGAGTTGCCAAGATGTGCTATCCAGCGTCACCTAGGTGGTCAAGCCACCAGACATTCTTGGACCGAGGTAGCTCACTCCGAAAAGGAGAACGGCACTTACGCCAAAACCTATAAGGCCGAGGTCTCCCTTGAAAGGGATGTCTAACCCCGGTATCTTCCCTAATAAACCTATTATCCCGCCGCCTACAAGAGCAGCTAGCGCTCCTTGCGGTGTCACCCTTAGTTTCTCTTTGTAGAAGCCGGCAATTACGGGAACTACGAGGCCACAGGTGAAGATGGTATAGGCAAAAAGAAGGGAAGTGATAACCCCCTTCAAAACCATTGCCAGCCCCAGTGCTAGCAGACCCAGAATAATGATATTCAGGCGGGTAAGCAAAATAGTCTTCTTCTCGCTGAGCGAAGGCAGAAACCGTCCAATTATGTCCCGGGTCAGGATCACCCCTTGGCTGAGGAGACAGGTATCCGCTGAAGACATCAGCGCCGCAACCAGGGCAGCGAGGACGAACCCGCCCAGCCAGGGGGAAAGGACTCCGCTTATTACTTGAGGAAAAGCTTGCTCAGGAGAAATATTTGGGTAGAGGACTCTGGCGCCCATTCCTATTAAGACAATGGCGAAAGCGAGAGGAATGAAAGAAGAAGCGGATAGGAAAGTTGCTCTTTGAGCAGTTTTTTCGTTCTTGGCACAAAAGAGTCGAGTGTACATATCCGGTCCCACAACATAAGTCGCTCCCACGAGAATCAGAAGAGATAGAAGCGCCTTCCAGTCGAACTGAGCGCTTACCGGGAAAGAAAAGAAATCTTGGGGCAGAGAAAGCCTCAATCCCTGTAATCCTCCTGCTTGAGGAAGAAACGATGCTAGAGCAATGAAGATGCCAAGGCAAATTATTATTGCCTGGAAAAGATCAGTGCGAATTACCGAGAGTTGCCCGCCTATGACCGTGTAGGCGACAAAAACTATGGTAAAGATGACCATCCAAAAAACACCGGAACCTATTCCGAGGATGGACAGGACTTTTCCGGCGGCTACAATCTGTCCGGCTACTACCCCTACCCAGGCGATAACGATGAGAATGGAAGCTGCCAAGCCTACGCGGCGGCCATATTGCCTTTCCACTAGCTCGGGAAGGGTATAAAGCGCAGCGCCTCTCACTTTCCTGGCGAAGAAAGCCCCCAGAAGCACGAGGCCGATAGAGCCAACAAGTAGCCACCAAACGCCAGTCAAACCTCGCCCAAATCCGAGGCCAGCCATCCCCACGGTTACCGAGCCTCCTACCGCCGTGGCGACAAAGGACCCAGTTATGAATGCTACGTTGATTTGACGCTGAGCAACAAAGAAACCGTTTTGACTTCCTGCCTTCTTCCTTGCTCCTAGTCCTATGCCTATCATAAGCAGGGAGTAAACGACAACTATGACGAGTTGAATCATATTACTCCCTCAAATGGATGCAATCGCCGGCAAGGATGCTCCTTAAAGAGCCGTCTTTGCCTTTCAGTATGAGCGCTCCGGTGGTATCAATATCTATAGCCTGTCCCATCACCTCCTCACCCAGACTCATTACTCTGACTTCCTTGTTCAGCGTCGCAGACAGTCTCTTCCATTCTTTGAGCAAATCTGCTTTCATCAGCAGAGGCTGCCGTCGCTGTATTTCCGTTATCAATGCGGTTAGAAATTCCTTCCTGGAGATTTCCCTTCCTAACGCGTCTTTCAAGGAGGTCGCCGTTTTTTCAAAGCGGCTAACAGGGTTATTGCCATTTATGCCTATACCGACATTCACGAAGTTTACAACATCCATTTCAGCATCCATCTCTGCCAGTATGCCACATACCTTCTTGCCTTCAATCAAGACGTCGTTGGGCCATTTTAGTTCGGCCTTCAACCCAAAGAGCTTTCTAATTGTAGCTGCCACGGCAATAGCGGCCATCAAGTTTATCCGGGGAGCATATACTGGACTTATCCTGGGGCGCAAAATGATTGTGAAGTAAATCCCTCCTTGCGGCGAGAGCCATTCTCGGCTCAATCTTCCCCGCCCGAGGGTCTGGACTTCGGCAATCACGATTGTCCCCTCTCCGGCTCCCTTTTTGGCTAGTTCTCTTGCCGCATCCATGGTCGAGCCAATCTCTGGAAAGTAGTGAATTCTTTGTTCTAAATCAGGGAATTCACAAGGAAGCAGTAAATCCGGAGAGGATACCAGCCTGTATCCTTTAGGCGATGCCTCTATTGCGTAGCCATCCCTTTTTAAGCTGTGAATATGTTTCCAGATAGAAACCCTAGAGATACCAAGCTGCTGAGAAAGCGTCTCGCCAGAAAGATAACCACCACACTCGCGAAGAGCGTTCAGTATCTGTCCCTTCATTCCGTTAACCTTTGCTTTTCAGATGTTAACCAATGCCCTGGTCTTTGTCAATCGTCCCGTTAGTTGACTATTTCCACCACTTTGCATATGATTAATGCCCGGTTCAAAGGACGACCAGAACTAAAACAAATGGAGAGAGTTAAAGCTTTCTTTGTCAACGATCCCACTCGCTCGCGCGCTGATGGCCTGAGTGAAGCTATCAAATTTGAAGGTTAATCTAATTCCGGTCTAACTCTTTATCTCAATACCAAAATGAAATACAGGAGTTATACAGTACTCACCATTACAACAACCTTACTTGAAGAGGCAGCCTTGGTGGCAGTCGTGCTCTGGTTGCTGCCAAGGGTTACGATAAATATCCCCCTCTGGGGTCTCATCCTTATGATGATTGCTCTCGGGGTATATAATTATATAAATTACCGACTTAGCAAGAAGGCGCTAGTTAAGAAGCCGATGATTTCGCTGGACATTGGTAGTCGAGGTCGAACAATAACTCCCATTTCCCCTAAAGGTTATGCTCGGGTTAACGGTGAACTGTGGCAAGCTTCGTCTAGTTCAACTATAGATGCCGGCGAGGAAATTGCCATTGTGGGCATAGAGGGGATGACGCTTCTGATAAGCCCTATAGAAAAAGATAATCGCACCCGCAAAGCTGATGCATTTTCTGGTCAATAGAGTCGTCTTGCTGTGGACAAAGCTAAAGAAAAGGGTTATCCTTTAGACGCTTATGGAGATTACCTGGCTAGGACATTCCTGCTTTCTGATTAGAGGGAAAGAAAAAACCATCATAACAGACCCATGTCATCCTGACTTGGGCTACCGGCTGGGTGAGCCCGAGGCGGACATAGTGACATTGAGCCATTTTCATCGCGGACATGGCTACGTCGAAGGTGTCGCTAATGACCCCAAACAAATAAAAAGCCCCGGAGAATATGAAATAGGGGGGGTTGTCATCACAGGAGTCGCGTCTTTCCACGATGATAAGAAGGGGGAAGTACGGGGCAAGAATACCATTTATGTTATCGAGATGGACGGCATGACTTTATGTCATTTAGGTGATTTGGGGCATCCTCTGGACTCGCATTTGATAGAAGAAATAGGAGATATAAGCATACTATTCCTGCCCGTGGGGGAGGTATCGACTATACCAATTGACACGGCTACGGAAATAATAAGGCAGTTAGAGCCTCCTGTTGTCATTCCGATGCACTATAAGACAGAGGTGTTCACTGGTAATCTCAGTCCTGTGGATAAATTCCTGGATACAATGAGAATTAGAGAGCTGGAAGCAAAACCCAAGCTCTCAATTACTTCGTCGTCACTGCCCGGCAGCACGCAAACCATAGTTCTCAGCCACATGTAAACGGCAAGTGTCGAGGGTTGAGCAGTTTCACAGCTTAGCAGTTTTGCAGTTTGGTGTTTCTGCCAGCAGTGCTTTGATGCGGAGTCTCAATTAGCCTTAGAATCTGACGGCACAAGCGGGTAACCGGGTGTTATTTCTGCTTCTTGAGACCGCCAATGAAAGCATCAATGTCCATGGCAGCCAAGGTCATGGTCTGAAGTGTCCCTCTTGAACCCAACGCTATTGCGACTTTGGACACTGCCTCGTTGTTGGGAGCTTCTACAATGTTCACGAAATCATACGGTCCCAGCACAGCATACTGAGCCAGAACCTTCGCTCCCATTGCCTCCACTTCTTTGTTGACCTCTTTGATCCTTCCGGGATTTTCCGTGATAGTCTTTCGTCCCTCGTCGGTGAGGGTTGTCAACATTACAAATTTAGCCATCTTTTACCTCCTCTGCGCTGTTTTGCACCTGTAAGACCCCGGCTTAGGTCCCGCTTGTGCCTGCACTAAATGACTCTGGAATACCGGCCAATGAATAAGTGGCACGCTTGGCATCCTCAACCTCATTCTGCACTTATATTATATCACTGCTTGGGCGAGTATTTCCGCAGTAATTCTTTTTCCCTCTCCCTCATTTTTTTCTCTT
>JAOUFZ010000040.1 GCA_029857995.1 Dehalococcoidia bacterium | reverse complement strand
CCATGTCACGCATCGTGTAAAACGCTCTCCTGCCCAGCCTTAGGATAGCCGGGCTTTTACTGATTATTTTCTCTTTGATTTCTTCCATCTTCGCATCCAGTTGTTCTCTCGGCACGACATGGTTCACCAGACCAAGCTGTTGCGCCTCTCTGGCATCGAGTCTTTCGCCAGTCAGCATCATCTCTATAAGCCTTTTGGGGGCTGAGGCACATCGCAGCAAGGTTGCCATAATCACATAAGGAAACAGGCCAACGTTTATCTCCGGTGTGCCAAAACGGGCGTCTTCAGCGGCAACCACTATGTCACAAGAACAAGCTAGCCCAAATCCGCCGCCCAAGGCATGACCATTAATTCTTCCCAGCAACGGTTTCTGCAAGCCCTTGATTACCTTAAAAAGCTCAGCAAATTTCCTTTGTTCTTCGTGGCGGTCGAGTAAACCTGCTGTGGCGCTGACAGCTTCACCAAAGTCAGCGCCAGCACAGAACGCTTTGCTGCCGGCCCCAGTCAGCACGATGACACTAATGTTTCGGTCATCGTCATATTTCTTCAGGGCGTCAAAAAGCTCGATTATCATGGTGGGTGATATGGCATTCCTCCGTTCTTCGCGGGACAAAGTAAT
The DNA here is from genome assembly GCA_029857995.1 of Dehalococcoidia bacterium. Lineage (GTDB taxonomy): Bacteria > Chloroflexota > Dehalococcoidia > GIF9 > AB-539-J10 > RBG-13-51-36. The sequence continues at coordinate 10,005 of JAOUFZ010000040.1, read as the reverse complement.
TGTGCCCGCTTTACCTTTTGTTTCAGTCACTATTGTCTGGTACATTAGTTCTCTCCTTATACTGGATAGACCCCGTGCTTCCGGGGATGCCTGAGTATCTTTTTATCCTTGGTAAACTCAAGAGCCCGGAACAATACTGCCTTCGTTTCCCTGGGATCGATTACATCATCTATAACGCCGGACTTGGCCGTCTTAAATATGTTTATCTGCGGTCTTATCTCTTCGGCAAGTCGGGCTAACATCTCTTTCGGGTTTTCAGCCTCGGCAAGTTGCTTTCTGGCAAAAATCGATACCATGCCCTCCGCTCCCATAACTGATATTTCAGCTCCCGGATAAGCAATCAGCAAGTCAGGGTCAAAGGCCTTGCCACACATTGCATAATACCCGGCGCCATAGGATTTTCTGACGATCAGCGTCAATTTGGGCACAGTAGCTTCAGCAACTGCATGAACCATCTTGGCTCCATGCCTTATTATGCCCGATTTTTCTGCCTTGGAACCCACCATAAAGCCGGGGACGTCAGAAAGAAAAAGAAGCGGGATATTAAAAGCATCGCAAAGCCATACGAAGCGGGCGGCTTTATCAGCAGCATCAATATCGATGACGCCTCCATAAAACATCGGGTTGTTTGCTACGATTCCAATCGGATACCCGGCTATACGCCCAAAGGCGGTAATAATGTTCCTTCCCCACTTCGGCTTCACTTCAAAGAAGTAGCCATCGTCCACGATATATCCTATTAAATCGTGCATGTCATAGGCTTCCCGCGGATTGTCCGGGATAACATTCAGTATGCCATCATCGAGTAAGGCCATGGGATCTCCTGACCATTCCTTTCGCTGCGGCTTCTCTTCGCAGTGCTGAGGGAAGAAAGAAATATACTCCTTTATAGCTTTGATACATTCCTCATCTGAATTAACCTCGAGGTCCCCGCAGCCACTAATTTCACAGTGGATTTTGGAGCCGCCAAGCTCGTCTTCAGTGAGTTTCTCCCCAATCACCGATTTGACAAGAGCCGGTCCGCCTAAACCCATAAAACTCGTTCCTTTAACCATGGGCACGAAATCGGAAAGGCCGGGTATATAAGCCGTACCGGCGTACCCTGGCCCCATCATAGCCGCAATCTGCGGGATTATGCCCGACATCAGCGACTCTTCCTTAAAGAGATAACCGGTATCGGCAAATAGTGCCACTCTTTCCCCGCTAAAGCCGCCACCACTTACTCGGGCACCCCCAGAATCATTCAGCCATATCATCGGTATTCTTTCTCTGAGAGCAACCTCTCTTATCCTGGTCACCTTAGTTTCGTTGACAATTCCCATGGAGCCGCCTCTCACTGTGAAATCGTAAGCTGCCACGGCCACGTCTCTCATGCGTACACCATCATCTAGCTTGCCATAGCCTGTAATAACACCGTCAGCCGGCACAAGTTCATCCACACCGAACTCGCTGCCTAGCATGCCAGTCTCAACAAATGTTCCCTTTTCAATCAAGAGGTCAAGTCTCTCCCTGGCAGTCAGTTTTCCTCTTCCATGTTGTTTCTTGACAGCCTCTTCACTTCCCATCTGCTTGATTTCCTGGCGGAGGCGTGCAAGGTTTTCAACCTCCTGTCTCATTATGTCACCCATTTGTCTCCTCCTTCAATTTCGATATGAAATGAGTATCATAGTTCCCTGACTTGAATATCTCAGAATCAAAAGCTTCTTTCAGGAAAGAAATGTTGTTCTTGATCCCTGTGATTTCATAGTCGTCCAGAGCATCTTGCATCTTGGCTATAGCCTTGTTTCTATCCTCGTCCCAGACCACTAGCTTGGCAATCAAAGGGTCATAGAACTGACTGACGGTGTCTCCAGCCTGATATCCAGAGTCCACCCTTATCCTCTCACCGCGAGGTTCAATATATGAGACTATCTTGCCCGGTGACGGATAGAAATTCTTCGAATCCTCGGCATAGACACGAGATTCGATAGCCCACCCCTTCCATCCCAAGCTCTCTTCTCTAAGCAACAGGGATTCGCCCGAAGCAATCTTCATTTGCTGCTCAACCAGGTCAATACCAGTTATCATTTCAGTAATCGGGTGCTCTACCTGAAGCCTTGCGTTTATTTCCAGGAAGTAAAACTTCCGATGCCCATCAACGACGAATTCAACAGTGCCTGCATTGGTATAGCCAATTCCCCGAGCCAGGCGTTTGGCCGCCTGTCGTAGTTCGTGCCTCAATCCAGCAGTAGCGAAAGGAGACGGTGACTCTTCAATCACCTTCTGATGCCGTCTCTGCACCGAGCACTCTCTTTCCGGGAAAGTGACCACGTTGCCGCCCTTGTCTCCCAAGATTTGGATTTCTATATGGTGGGGTGATTCCAGATATTTTTCGACATAGACTCTTTCATCACCAAAAGCTAATCTGGCCCGGTTTGTGGCTGTATCAAATGCTTCTGCAACCTCTTCCTCTTTTTCCACCTTCACCATGCCAATTCCGCCACCACCAGCCGATGCCTTGAAGATGACCGGGAAAGAGAGTTTGGTTGCCCACTTCTTGGCTTCTCCGACATTGCTCAATATACCACTCCCTGGTGGAATGGGTATCCCTAGACTGGTAGCTATTTCCCGTGAACGGTACTTGTCTCCCATTTTATGAATGACTTCGGAGCTCGGGCCGACAAATACCAGCCCCTCTGTTTCACACCTTTGAGCAAATTCCCACCGTTCGGACAAGAAGCCATATCCGGGATGAATGGCACTTGCGCCAGATTCTTTGGCCGCTGCAATAATCTTATCTATGTTGAGATAGCTGTCCCTGGGTTTAGCTTCCCCAATCCTCACTGCCCTGTCCGCCTCTTGGACAAACAAAGACTTTTCATCGATATCTGAATACACCGCTATTGTCTCGATACCCAATAGCCTGGCAGTTCTGATTATCCGCCGGGCAATTTCTCCTCGATTAGCAATCAGCACAGATTTGAGCATAGGTTCACTCAATGGGATAGTTTAATATAAAGAGCGATCCCCAGCCTGACCAAAGAAGCCGCACTACAGACGCAATCATTCAGTCTCTCCAGAGAAGGGTGGTAATCCGCCAATTAACTACAACCCCGAGAACTCCCCACCATGGCTATCGATAACCCAGAAATGTATCTTATTTTCTACGGTTCGTCAATATAGCGGTCAGGCTTCACTATGTAATGCCACACACCCGGCTCTACGTGAGCTCGCAGGATAGGGGCATTCAGCTACAAATCAGGCAAAACAAGCTTTTCACCAAAACCCCATTTTGTTCATGCAGGATAACCAAGGTAAATCCCGTTTCATTCTGATTATTGACAATTTCTCAGATGTGATGCGAAGCTAACGAAGCAAACCACGATAATACCATAGCAATAAAAACACCAATAAGCGACAATAACGCGAGTCGCTCAAGCAAGGCTAACTCCAAAATTTGGAATAATGGTTATGTCAGCGGGCCAACCAGATATGACATAGAAATCTGCTTATCTGGGCAAAGGTTGACGATGGCGTAGCCACCTGAAGCTGGTCTCCTGGAGAAATGCAACTAGCTACAGAATATGAAGACGAAGGGAGCCCCCGAAGAGACTCCCTTACCGAACGCCACGATGTTCCACAACTATGAAGACCACTATGTCTTCTTGATTATCCAAACCTCGTCGGACCCCCCAAAGGGGGCTCCGCCGAACAGGTTGCCTGTCAGGTACAGAAACACTGCATCCCCATCGTTGACACCGCCCAGTTCGTCTACAATCTCTTGTGTTTTGAACTTAAGAGTGAGGTCTAGGTATCCGTCAGGTCCCGAACACCCAGGTCCAGCCACATCCTCCAGTGCCCAGCCCCACGGGGCGACACCTTCAAGTTCAACAGTTGCCGGGTTAACCTCAGTTACATCCCAGAGCTCGCCTCCCAGGATAGCCACTGGCAGAACACCTTTACTGTTTACGTTGAGAGGGTTGGGGCAGGACATAGGTTTGATGTCGACATCTGCTAGAACCACGGAGAGGGCCATACCGGCAGGTATGAGAAGTGCGACCACCAATCCCAGGGCTACTATTAGCTTCAGTAATCTCATCATTCCTGTATTCCTCCTTTATTGATTGCTTGTCTCTGCTTTAACCTACCGTTGCCAGATTATTCGGTAGGGATAACACCCGTCGACCTCAGGCCTAGGGATTATCCCACTTATGTGTGATGAACGCTAGCACCTTTTTCCAAACAAAAACCCACCCATTGTCAGGTCGGTTTCACCACTGGCTCCCTGCCACCCAGGTGGCCAAGTACAGGTGACAGTTCAAAGCCACCCCTCTTAGTAATAGGGCTCCTTTTATTCATTATAACAGCTATCAGTGACAGGTCAAGATAACCAGACTTAACTTTACTTAACCATTTCGATGCAGTGTTCAAGATGTCCTTCATAGGGAGGCGGTCATAGCTAGATTGTTCACAAGTATTAAGGAACAACGATGACAGTAATACCATAGCAATAAAAACAGCAACGGGGATAACAACAGGAATATCCAACTAGACGTGGTATGGAAATTGGCTTTTTGGGAAACATTGAGGGTAGGTTGAGGCTCTACTGTAACCTAAACTTCCATTAAGGTGAGTCCATCGCCCACTCCAAAGAGCATACCCCCTTGCTGATATTTAGATATCTGTCGCTGAGCTCTTTGAGTTCTGGGAATAACATGAGAGTTTGCAGACGACCCACAGCTACCATCTTCATCGACGGTTCTTTATTTCAGAAAGCGCTTGTCTTGCTCATTTGAACCTAGCGACTAATTGGCATGCGAAGGTTTACGAAAGAGATACATCGCCCAACCGACCGTATCACGACCCCAGTGTAGATAATTCGTTCGTCCGCGGGCGACGCGGGTTAATATCTCGGATACATCAGGGTCGTCTGGATTATCCCTGGCATGCATTTCGGCCGCATACCACTGAAGCGTCTCATACCGGTCCCAATCGTCCTGATTACTGACCATCGTGTACAGCGGGAACAGTCCTTCGTCTTCGCCAACAAGTACATTCTCGTAGTGCGTGCCAAACATATCACGCCTTAGGTTCTCAGCAACCAGATATGCGTCATCCGGGTCCTTGAGCCAGAAGGGTTCGCCGATGAGAATGAGGGCATCCGGCTTTGTCATAGTCTTCAAAGTACTCAGAGTCCCTCGATGTCCCTTATACACCCACGAAGCGCCGATGCACATGGCGAGGTCGAAGAGTTGGTCGGGGCTGTAGTCTGCTCCGTCCACGTTGAGGATTTGGATTTGAGCACCGGGCACCCGTTGTCTCAGCTTTTGTATCGCATCCGTCACGCAATATGGAGAGATGTCGACCCCGATGCCGGATATCTCGTACCGCTCTGCCAGTCTTGTCAATAACTCTCCCTTGCCGCAGGCAATGTCGAGCACGGTAGACCCTGGATTCAGTCTCAGGAGCCCAACTAGTTCATCGAGCTTCGCTCTACTTGTCGGATTGCAGACTTCGTGGTAGCGATGGGTTACGTCGTAGAACTTCCATGTATCCATCTACATCTCTCCTTCAATTCAGATGGCATAATACTAACACGAATATGCCACCAGTAACCGAAGAACTACAGGCAAATCGTCGTTACGCCACTGACTAGCTCAGTAAACTTTCAGGATAGCTTGCGTGATAGACAACGGTTGAAGCTACTCCATAGCCCAATCCAAAGGCATACCCCTTCTTGCGGTGTGTAGCCATACTACACACGTCACTCGACTTCCGTGCTTTTCTATGCTAGCATGCATCAATCGCCGAAGCTCTACCCGAATTCTCTCAGGAGGTAAACTAGTCATGGTTGTAGCAAAGCAGAAAAAGACGATAAACCGACTGAAATCAATGTACCCGCTCAGGGCTAAGGTAAATGAAACATATCTGAAGAGCATTGAAGCTATACAGGCGGGCAAACCTGCTGTCTGGGGAATGCTTAATTTCTACTACGGCGACCCCATCTTAAAGGCCATGGATATAGAAGTGGTTTATCCCGAGAACTATGGCGCTATTGCCGCGGCTATGGGAGTTGCCCGGCAATACCTGGATCGGGCTGACGCCGAAGGATTTCCCACTCACCTTTGCGGTTACAGTCTGACGACCTTGGGCTATGCATCTAGAATGATGAAAGAATTGCAGGGGCAGATACCTCCAGAAGCACCTCTCGGAGGAATGCCCAAGCCACTATTTCTAATGTCCTCAGCTGCCATCTGCGATGCAAGATACAAGTGGTTCCAGGCACTGGGGCGTTACATGGATGTCCCGGTATGGCCATTGGAAGCCCCTATCCCCGGCATCAAAGAATTCTTCATCGAGGGTTACTACGACAGAATGGTGAAACTGGGAGTCAAGCATTTGAGGGATTTTGTTGCTTTCGTAGAAGGCATGGTAGGCAAGAGAATGGACTGGGACAAGCTGGATAAAACAGCGGATCTCATGATAGAGGTCAACCGTGTTTGGCACGAAGTCAACGAACTCCGCAAGGCAAAGCCCTGCCCAATGCACAGCCGGGACTTCTGGAGTGCCATGCCTGCTGCCCTGTTCCTGGCTGGCGACCTCGAGGACTCACTCAGACTGTACCAGGATATGTACGGGGAGGTAAAAGACAGAGTCAATAACCATGTGGGCACCATCCCCGATGAGAAATACCGTCTAGTATTCGCCGAGCTCCCTCCCTGGCATAGCCTGGCCTTCTTTGATAAGCTAGCTGAGAGAGGATGGGACTTCGTCATTGAGAGCGTCGGCTACCATCCACCGATACCCATCGACCTCAGCAAGGTCAGTGACCCACTGGAGCGAATCACCAAGTTCAGCCTACAGTTCCTAGTCGGCTATTACGAGGATGCCCGCAAACAGAGCGTGCTCGGCGGCACCACCGCCTATCCCTACCTAAAGTATGCCCAGGAATGGAAGTGCGACGGGGCGCTTCTTCATCCCCTTATCAGTTGTCGCAGCGCCTCTACTCATCTTCCGTACGTGTCAGACATGCTCATGGAGAAACTGAAGGTGCCGTCGCTAAGCATCGAAGGCGATATCGTGGACCTCCGTCTGTTTAATCCTGAAGATGCTTTAGCCAAGGCAGAGCCATTCGAGGAAACCATGGAGTATTACAGAAAAATGAGGAAACAGGCAGGGTTCGACTGGTGAAATAGCACAGGATTTCAATCTAACGAGGAGGCAGCGATGTCAGACAAAAACAAAGGTCTCGGCAAAGCCCGGGAAATCTATTTAGATAGTTCACGGAGACCCAAGGACCTCAGGGCAGCGGGCAAAAAGATAATAGGCTACCCCTGTGTCTACGTCCCGCTGGAGATGCTTACTGCCCTTGACCTTGTCCCCTACCGGACATGCGGCGATATAAAGGAACCAGTCACTGAAGCAGACAGGGTTTTGCCTCATTCATTCTGTCCTATCATGCGGAACTGCCTCGATTGTGCGCTTAAGAACAAAAATAATTTCCTTGATGGCATGGTTACCATTCACTCCAGCGACCCTCAGGAAAAAACGGCTCGCATCTGGGAGTCTTATACTCATTATCCCTACTTCCATTTCATAGACATGCCGATCACGGTTCGCCCTGAGGCCCTGGAATACTTCAAGGGCCAGCTAAACGATTTCAGAAAGACTCTGGAGGCTTTCACCGCGAAGAAATTGTCCACAGACAACCTTGAGACAGCTATTAAATCCCACAACCAGCAGAGGGTTCTGGTGAGAAAACTATACGAGTTGACAAAGACGTCCCCACCCCGTATCTCAGGGACGGAAATCGTTCAGGTAGTAAAAGCTTTGACGAGCCTCCCCGTAGCTGAAGGAAATGACCTGCTAACTGAGACTATAAGCGAAGTCAAAAACCGTAGCGATGGACCGGACAAGAAGTCAGCGCGTCTCCTCATATGGAGCAGCACTCTTGACGATACGGACATCATGCAAGTATTCGAAGCTAAAGCAAATGTGGTGATGAACGAAAGCTGTGGCGGGGTCAGGGCTTACAGAGGCGAGGTGAAACTCACCGCTGACCCGCTGGAGGGGCTGGCCGATTACTATCTGAACGAAATCACCTGTGCCCGCACCTTCAGGCAGGCTACCCTCGGCGAGACCAGAAAGGACTATGCCCGGGACCTGCAAAGCCGTTTCGGCTATCTTGGAGGCACCATCAAGGAATGGAAAATCAACGGCGTCATAATGCTGCTTGTAAGATATTGCGATCCCTTTGCCTTCGAAATGCCATCGCTCAAAGACTATCTCAGTAGTCTCGGCATCCCCAGCACCTACATAGAATACGACTACACTACAGGAGCCCTGGCCCCGTTGAGGACCAGGGTGGAAGCTTTCGTTGAGACAATCAGCCAGTAGTAACCCGCCAGGAGGTCCACTTGTATTTCGCCGGTGTTGATATTGGTTCCACCATGACCAAGGTCGTGCTCCTGGACAAGGCCGGCAATTTGCTTTCGTTCATCAAGGGCCCAACGGGTCCCGAGCATCGCCAGCTTGCCAATGAGGTTATGCGACAGGCACTGGAGCAAGCCAGCCTGCAGATTGATGATATCTCCTATATTGTAGCTACAGGCTATGGACGGCTCAACGTCCCTTTTGCAGACCGCCAGATAACGGAGCTGTCCTGCCATGCCCGAGGCGTCTCCATCCTTTTCCCCAACGCCAGGACCGCTATTGACATAGGCGGCCAGGATGCCAAGTGCATGAGAATTGATAATGGCAGGCTAGTCAACTTCGTTATGAACGACAAGTGCGCCGCTGGGACCGGCAGGTTCCTTGAAGTGACTGCGACTACACTTGGTATCAAGCTGGAAGACATGGGAGACGTTTCCCTGAAAGCTACCAAAAAAATCCAGATAAGCAACCTGTGCACCATCTTCGCTCAGCAAGAAGTGGTGGCTCTACTCTCTCGCGGGGAAAAACTGGAGAATATCCTGGCCGGACTTCATGATGCCCTGGCCAGCCGTGTAGCAGCGCTGGCACGGCGGCTCGGGATAGAGCCTGACCTTGTGCTCACCGGTGGCGTCGCCAAGAACATCGGCATGGTTGAAGCCGTGAAGCAAAACCTGGGCTGCGAAATCTTCGTCCCTGAAGAGCCACTCCTCACCGGGGCACTTGGCGCTGCTATCCTGGCAAAGGAAACCCACATGAAAGCAGTGAGAGCAGGCGAAGCCTTGCCCACAAAGTCACGGCGGTTAGAAAAAGCCACCTTCTTCAGCCAGGAGTACCGATGAGCTGGTTCATGGGCATTGACATAGGATCGGCATACAGCAAAGGAGTCATAACCAGGGACCTCGAGCTTGTTGCTTCACACATAATCAAATCGGGAGCTGATTACCGAAAATCTGCCGAGGCTATAAGGACAGGGTTAATAAGAAAGGCCGACCTGACCCAGAATGACATGGCCAATACAGTTGCCACCGGCTCCGGTGCCGACAATGTCTATTTTGCCAGTCAGAAGGCAAGCGATATAGTCTGCACGGCCAGAGGCATAAACAACGTCTTCCCGCAGGCCAGGACCGTAATCGATGTAGCCAGTCAATCCACCAAGGTGATTCGGCTAAGTGAAGAGGGAATTGTGACCAACTTCACGGCCAGCGAGAAATGTGCCGCCGGTGGTGGCCGCTTCATTGAGGTCATCGCTAACGTGCTCCGAATAGATTTGAGCGATTTCAGCCCGCTGGCAGCCAGGTCAAGGAGTCCCATCACATTTAGTACGGGTTGCGCCGTCTTTGGCGAATCTGAGGCCATCACCAGAATAAGCGAAGGCATCCCAAGAGAGGACATCGCCGCTGGCGTTAACAAAGCCCTGGCAAGCAAGATTTCCTCACTGGTCAAGAAGGTTAAGCTGGAGGAGCCATCCGCCATCTGCGGCGGCGGTGCCCTCAATACCGCTCTTGTCAAGACCACAGAAAGCGAATTGAACACCAGCCTCCTGGTACCACCGCACCCCCAGCTCGTTACCGCTCTCGGCGCTGCCATAATCGC
>JAOUFZ010000199.1 GCA_029857995.1 Dehalococcoidia bacterium | reverse complement strand
CACCAGCACAGATAGACAGACCTGGGTTTCTGGCGGCGTATAATCGCTCTGCTTCACCATTGTGGTTTTATCCTCTGTTCAAACAAGAATTCAGCAGATTCCTCACCACGCCCTTTGAATCCGACAAGGTCAAGATAGAGCTGTACATCGCTGACGACTCTCATACCATCGATTTCCCTACTGTCATAGAAAACGCCCTCATCATAGGGCTCCAATATACTAAAGTTAGGTCCTGACGAAACCTGCTTTAATCCTAACGAGTCCGCGACTTCTCCAATATCGTTGCCAACGTAGGCGAATCCCCTTGTGTAACGCATATAGGGCGCTACCAGGGCAGCCCCGGAGAAGAGGGTCAATGCGTAAGGAATACCTCTTTTTTCGCAGTATTGGGAGAGGTTGCGTTCTAACTCCTTGGGTTCCTCTAAGCTGAAGTAGTCATATACCTTGTTCTTTCGGAAAGAGTAGTTATTTGCCCATTGCTTGAGAAGCTCGCTAGGACGGCTAAGAGTCAAGCCATTTTCTTTCTCAGAAGCATATTCCAAATCAAGCAGGCGCTCCTTTAATCTGGAAGCCAAGCCAAGACTTACTTTAGCTTCCCTCGCTAACTCTTGAACTCGCCATGATCGTCCAGGATTACTTAGCATTACCCGCATCATGCGACCTGACTTCGGACTAAAGATAGAGCGGACCTGTCGTTTTTCTATTGCAGGATTGGGGTAATTCCTTCTTTCAATGTATAACTGGTCAAAGTTGAGAAAAAAATTTCCTGCTAAGTCTATGTAGCCCACACCATTCTTCCTGCAAACCCGGGCTGTATCGTCACTGATGTAGGGTGCCGCTACCATGGGGTATGCATCTTCCGTCCGGCCCAGATATTCTCTGAGTTGCTGGATAGCAGCCCTTATTATCCTGGGTTCCCCCGGAGATTTAACCTCCACTATCACTTTTTGAAGATTGTCCCGAATCTTAAGCTCTAGTAGGAGATCAACTTGAACGCCTGGCAAAGATGCTTGCATTACAGAACGACGGAACTCTATGAAGGGTACGTCGCGAAGAGTTCGCTCGAGCTCATCTTTGATTTTGACTACAATCTCCTGCTCTTTCATCTCATTTCACTATATATGCCAGTTTCACCGTGTGGTGAAAGTATATGCTTTAGTGAAAACAATGTCAAGTGCCTTCACTATTTATGCCCATTTCACCAAGTGGTGAAACGGAAGAAAAGCGCGAACAAAGACAGTAGCCAAGAGACAGTAGTCACAGCCAAGTATATCTCCACTGATCTCTAAGCGTCTCCAATGCCCTCGGCGAAGACGCGACATTTTCCCCTTGTTCGAATAGAGAATTCCTGTTAATCTCTGCTTGGAACTCGTGTCCTACCCCAACAAATCAAGTCCCGCGGGTGAGGCTTCCCGGAACCTGACTGCAAACCCGCCACAGATTACGAGGAAGCGCGGTGGCCAGAAAGGCAATCGGAATGCCCGTAAACATGGCTTCTATTCCGCTACCCTTAGCCCTGCCCAAACATCCCAACTGTGGCACATTACGAATCTGGAAGGCGTTGGTCTCCGCCGTGTCTCAATAAGTCTCTATTAGTCCCTAGTTGCCTCAGTCTCTAATAACCCTACAAACTCAACAAACTCAATGAACGCAACAAACTCCCCTAATCTCCACCAGTCTCCACTTAGCTTGGAATCAGCATCACAAAGCTGATTTCGCCAAGTCATAACCAAGATCAAAGGCCTTGTGATTTAGCTGAGCAACCCTAACGCCAAAACGCTCACTGATGACGGACTTAATAGTCTCTACTCTGATGGGGACTCGGCCACTACCGAACAGCGCGCCCAACATCACCATGTTGGCAGTACGTTTGTCGCCCGCGTCACTAGCTATCCTGGTAGCATCAAGGGTAACCACCTTTACCCCAGTGACGCTCAGCAGGTTCATGATGGTTTCCAGGTCGGGGTACTTGCTTTCTCCCAATACTACCGTGTATGGGATGAGCCTGCGGATGTTAAGGATTACCAGGCTGTCCTTGTTCAGATAGCCGAGATAATGCAGTACCTCGCTCGGCTCCGCCGCAAGCATCACATCGCAGGCTGTTTCGGGGGTAAGGGGTGCTACCGCGCGTCCGCCGATGCGCACGCTGCTCACTACCCGCCCACCGCGTTGTGCCATACCAAGAATCTCAGAGCCTTTGACTCTCTGGCCATCTTCAACCGCTGCGCTTCCCAGTAACTCACTCATGGTGACAACGCCCTGGCCACCAACACCACAAATCATAATATTCACTTCCTTTGTTGCGACCTGCGCCATCCTATTTGCCCCCATCCTGTTTTATTGCCTTAACGGGGCAAATCTGGGCACATACACCACACCCGGCACACTCTGTTCTGTCAATCATAATATCCCCGCCATCAACGAGTATGGCAGGACAACCCAGAGCGTCGATACATAGATCACATTTTGTGCAAACATCTCTGTCGACATAGTACGGCTGGATTTGTTCGCCATTCCTTCTCCTTTGACTGGCTGCTATGATCTCACATGGACGCCGCGACACCAC
>JAOUFZ010000198.1 GCA_029857995.1 Dehalococcoidia bacterium | reverse complement strand
TCAGCTACTAAAGAGACTGGTAATCTCCAGAGTAGCACGCGTGGGCGAGTTCATGGGCAACCTCGGCACTACCGGTGATCTCTCAAAGCGCTTAACCATCCAGGGAAACGATGAAATAAGCAAGCTTGCAAAAGATATAAACACTACGATTGAAGCCCTAGGGAAGGCAGAATCCAATACCAAGGCCCAGAAAGGACTGATTGACCGTATCCTGGCCACCACACCTAGCACCGTACTTGTGATTGGTGATGATGAGAAAATAAAACTGGCCAACCGGGCATTCTATGATGCCTTCAAGAAGAAGGAGGCAGAGGTAGAGACAAAACCAATTTCCGAAATCATACCAGCAGAGGAGTTATTGCAGGCAATACCGAAGGCACGCTCCGGCAAGACATCTAATGTCACGCACGAGTTCAGATATAGGGTGAATGGTCAAGAGAGAATGTTTGTGGCCAACATACTCCGGATGGGGGAAGATGAAGTTCTGCTTGTCCTAGATGATGTAACTGAAGAGCGAACCAAGCAGAATCGGCTCTACCTCACCGACCGATTGGCGTCAATTGGTGAAATGGCAGCCGGCATCGCCCATGAACTGAATAACCCGCTGACCGGAGTCATTGCGATGTCTCAGCTGCTTTTGGATGAAGAAATGTCGGATGGTGTTAAGGAAGATCTGAAGTTGATCTGCAGTGAAGCCCAACGGGCTGCCGCAGTAGTCAAGCACCTCCTCATCTTCGCCCGGAAACATACGGCAGAAAGAGAGGCAGTACAGATAAACACTGTTGTAGAAGACGTGCTTAGTCTGCGAGCCTATGAACAAAAAGTCAATAATATCCGGGTGACAACCCGGTTTGACAATCATCTCCCGGAAATCATAGCTGACCCGTTGGAGATACAGCAGGTCTTTATCAATATCGTTCTCAACGCTGAGCAAGCCATGATGGCGGCTCATAAAGAAGGAATGCTTACCATTACTACCGGGAGAGTTGGTGGTAACATCGAAGTATCGTTTTCAGATGATGGCCCGGGGATTTCTCCCGAGAATATGCGTAAGCTGTTCTCACCCTTCTTCACTACCAAGGAGGTAGGTAAAGGTACCGGGTTAGGCCTGAGTATTTGCTATGGGATAGTTACCAATCACGGGGGCAGGATATACGCCCGAAGTGAGCTGGGTAAAGGAGCCACTTTTGTCGTCGAATTACCGGTGGGCGGCCACCAGGCAGGAGAACTGTATGACTCAAGACAATACACATCGTAGGAGAGCCTTGGTGGTTGAGGATGAGCCTGTCATCAGCCAGATATGCCGGAGAATACTCATGGCTGAAGGCTTTGATGTCGACATTGCTATGAATGGATTGATCGCCAAGAAGATGGTGGATGATAAGAGCTATGACCTTTGCCTGAGTGATATCAGGACACCGGCTATGGATGGGATCCAACTATACGAGTATCTGGAACAAGAACACCCTGAGCTCGCCCGCAGGGTCATATTCACCACTGGCGATGTCATGAGTGGCTATATTGCCCAATTCCTTGAAGGAACCAAAAGGCCGTTTCTACCTAAACCATTCACTCCAGATGAACTGAAACAGGTAAGTAGAGATGCTCTCGCTGAAATTGACAGCCAATAAGACATTAACCCGGCATTTCCTTGCCAACTCGCCTATTCCGGTTCTTACTCCCCCTCCCCACTTATGTACTGATAGTGCTGCTATGGTGGCTGCTTGTGGCTATTATCATTTCTAAGCTGGCAAGATAAGTGATTATGACCTGGATGTAGTGCCCAGCCTCAGTCTTGGTTAACCTATTAACCTCTCTTATGGGACTCGGAAGTGCTATTGATAAATTCGGGGCAAGTAATCAAACAATAGTTTGAAATTTTTACCATTATCAAGCAGGATAGAGTGTCCGGTCTGCGCAATGTCTAGCCTTTCCAAATCCGCTGGCTGGACTACTCATTAAGTATTTCTGTCATCGTAATCGTTATCTTGGCACTTGCTGAGAAATTGCTTTCTCGCTCCTATTGTGCCAGTTACCTCCTTAACAGAAACACTGGCATTGGGATTGGGATGGGAATAGAAACGACAGTATCAACTAAACTTAGTAGAACTAACCCTGCGAGTAGGATTGCAAGGACAATCAAGAATAGCTTCTTCACTTCCACCACCTCTTAATTCAATTATGCCACTAGCTAACCCCGTGTAGAAGAACCTGTGAATTGCTAGCTCAGTGAAGTTTGAGGACAGCTTGAAGCTTTATCGAATCAGAGCCACCTGTGCTACCTCGGAGCCTCGTCGCCCGGACAGCCAGTGCCACTGAAACCAGCGCCAACAAGCCTATTATGGCCGTCTTCTCGACCGGAGAAAGCTCTGCCTTTCTGTGTCTTTGCGAGAAGCGTAGCGAACAAGCAATCTCGGTGGGGGCAATGATATTGCCACGCTTCGCTCGCAATGACAAAAGATGTGGGGCGCGCAATGATAGGAGGGAAGGTGGCTCGCAACGACAATATGCCCGTGCCTCCGCCGTTATGGGCGGAGGTACGGGGAAAGTTCAAAACAGGTCCCAGCC
>JAOUFZ010000039.1 GCA_029857995.1 Dehalococcoidia bacterium | reverse complement strand
CAGCCGCCGACGTTGCACTGCCCATCGTCGTTATTTCCCGTGGCGACTACGGTGCCACCCTCCTCAAGCCCCACCGTGTGACTAAAGCCTGCGGCTACAAGCCCGATATTCGTCCAGCCATCAACATTGCACTGCCCATCGTCGTTATTTCCCGTGGCGACTACCGTGCCGTCGGGCCTAACCCCCACTGTGTGACGCCCGCCTCCGGCTATCGTGCACGACAGGTTCAGTACCATTATTATTAGAGCTACAGACAATAAAACCTTTAAGATCAACTTTCTACTTCTCATTACTACCTCCCGTTATACGTCGTTCGAACTTTGCTGCGTGTTAAACTCTCCCTTTTTTTGCCTTGATAATCATCTGCGCGCTACGTTATAGTAATCTCTCCTATATAGTAAACAATACTATACCGTCTCCCATATTTTGTCACCCCCCCCTACTATCTCCTTTGTTTAAAACTAACAGTACCATTCATAATCTATTGCTGATACTAACCCATTATAGATATTATCTATGCACCTTATGCTAACATTTCTGCTAACGAACTTTTTGCCACCATAAATGATCAGGTGGCACCAAATGGTACCACCTGAAGCTAAATTATCAACATCAAGGTATCAGGAATTACCCTTTCTCACGCTCCGGGACATACCTCTTGTATCTTTTAATCAGGGTGTCGGGAGTTCGAGTCTCCCACGGCTCACCAAAGCTACCAGACAAGATTCTCCCCCCAATTCTTGGAAGAATCAGGGTGTCAGAACACCAGGTCAACCGACACCCTGATTTTATACATTTTCCCGTCTAATATCAATATAACTATAACTCAAATCATTCATGATCTATTATATAGATAAATAGATCTGTGCTTTATGACTACTACGCGGTGCAACTTTATAGTACAATCAATACTGATCAAAAGCGTTTCTCGAATAATTAGTAAGTAAAGTCAATTTACCTCATCTTGACATCGTGAAAAATGATAAATATAATAAGAGCCCTTCACATAGGAGGTGTTGTTCGGATTTAAACTACTAATAAAATAGACTCATTAGATATCCATTATTGCCATAATAAGCAGGAGGCTGTGAACTGTCACCTATATATGGTCACCATGGTGGCGGCAAGCCAATAGTGAAACCGACCTGTAAAAGATCGGTTTCATTTTTTTACTAGGAGGGGAACGGAAATGGGGAAAATACTTGGGCAGGCAAATAGCGGTCTACATTCCACCAAGGTAACAACGTTAGTACGTGGTGGAGCTTTCAGATTTACAATCCTTCTGTTGCTCACTACAATGCTTATCCCAGCTTCTTGGGCATTTAGCGCGAGTAGTAGCACCGATACTCTGACAGCCTCAGGTGCTACTAGGCTGGAAATGACACAGGACACGCAAATCAATGCATCGCAAGAGAGCAATCTGGTATTTCTGTATTTCTACTCTGAAACGTGCCCTTGCTGTGAGAGGCAAACGCCGATAATTAACGAACTTGAAGATGAATACAACAAGAGTGTTACCTTCGTTCACATCAATGTTCAAGATAACCGAAAGGTTATTAATGAATTCGATATAAAAAGTATTCCCACCATGATCCTTGCATATGGCAAAGAACCAAAGGAACAGAATGAATATCAAAGATTCGAGGGGTTTACCGACAAAATAATGTTGGTGTCGATTTTGGCAAAAGTGATAACTGGTACACAATTTGAGCCTAGTGAGAGCGCCGCAGGCGAATCAGAAGATGACGGTGAAGTGCTAGGCCAGAACAAGGAACCCACCGATAATATTGAAGGCAAAGTAGAGGAGAAAAACGAAGCCACTGGCCAAAACAAGAGGCCCAATGATATCACTAGCGTGGTATACACAGATTCGTGTTCATTACCCCCATTGTCATCGATTCTTCATTTACTGCCACCTCTTGGTACGAATAGCGAAAACATAACTCAAGCAGATCGAACACTAACAGACCTACTTCAGGTGATGATATGTGAAGTGAATGGAGACCAATGCACAGCAGCTTACCAGTTCACATCGCAGAAAATAAACAATGGCCTTGATTATATTAGATTGCAGAACAAATTCTATCACGTCAATTGGAATATCTCTAAAGCAGACTCAGGAAAAACATTTGAGATACATTTTATCGTATTTGGCCTGGATATTGGGAACGTAACCTACGTGCCCAAAAAAGGGGAGACAATCCCAATCAGGTTTTATATTGACAATCATCCAATAATCAGGGCAATTGTGCTCCGCGAACGTGGTTACTCGGCCATGGAAATTGCACAGGTGATGATGGAAGAGTTCGAACTGAGCGCTGGCAATCTTGCCATTGTGCTCAAGAATGCTTTAAGCTTGCCCGCTCTCGAAGCTGCCCAGATCCTTCTGGCCTTAGACTTTAGCCCTGTCGAGATAACTTTCGCAATGAAATGTGCTTACGAATTGGATGCCTACAATGCTGGCTTGGTATTGAAACAGCTTGGTTTCAACGAATACACAATTCAAAGTATGCTGATTGAAGTGTATAACGCTTATGCGGTGATCGTTGATATCCAATCCACCATCATCAGTCCCCTCCTATATCATCCACCGGGCTATACCGGCCTGGCCTTCTGTAGGAACACAACCCGATGCACAGAACCCTATATTACGGGCTTATTCGGCCAATTTGTCACTCCGGAAGACATAAATGCAGGAATTGGGGGAGACGACCGGTTCGTCTACGTAAAGTACGAACTGGTATCGAAGACATCTGATCAACCAGTTGTAACGGGGATCAAAGCAGCCCATTGGCCTTATTGGAATGAAAGTTGCCCGGCAGGATGGACTGCTGTGAGTCGTCTGACAACAGGTACTGAAGGTTCTTGCTGGCGCAATGGTATGTGCGCTCAGTATCAGCCATTTAAAGATGCGGAAAGGTTTGTAACTAACGCGGCAATCAGTTACGGGGCTTATGGAAATCCCGCAACAAAGTGTTCGGCTGTATGTGGCTCAAACACTAATATATGGCCGCTGTACACAGACTCCTTAGATATTCACTCGGGTTGCGAAGATGAACACTGGGTATATTTCTGCTACAATCAAGCCCAGGCTTGGCCTGCCAGGCCAATAACAATCGAAGTCAGTGACAATGAAAAACTTGCCCTTCTGGAACAGTATGCCCCCCGTGTGTTCTTCCATCCGAATGAAAGCTTCTATCCCTCATCCGTTGAGTGGTCGTTTGACCACCTCTTCCGATATTCACCGGAGGATATTCCCCCGTTACCTTTCCCATCCTCCTGGTACCATTTATTCCCATGTTGTCTTGTTCCCGGACCTCCCGAACTAGATTACAAGTATTATGTATCCCCAAAGGAAATTATCGATGAACCCGATGATTGGCTCGAATACCATTACGGGTGCAATGGGGACGCGACCGATAATCCCTGCCAGCTCAGTGCTGCCCCGGCCTATGCTTTCTGGAACAAACAAGTAATACCATGGGGCGGGGAGGAGATTGAGGTCATAGACCTTACGTACTTCTTCTACTTTCCATACAATCGCGGAAAAGAATACTTTGATACCGTCTGGGGAAATCATGTTGGAGACTGGGAACATATCACTGTTCGGCTGGGTTGGGTTTATAACCCATCAACAGGCTGGGAACTCAAGCCGATTCACATGTTCGTCTCAGCCCATGATTTTGGTACATCTCATCCCTGGGATACAATTTCGAAAGTAACAGGCAGCGATCACCCAATTGTGTATTCAGCAGATGGCTCACATGGCATTTATGCGACTAATCCTGAACCTTTCGGGGAACATAGATATGGCAAGATCAACACCCCTCCTCCAGTTTTTCTGTATGACTACACCGGAGAAGGAGCTCAGTGGGATACGTGGACCAATCTTGAGACATTTGACTATGATGCTGAGCATGAACTTGGCTCAAGCGTATGGCCGCGCTGGATGAGCACGGACTATACTGCTCCGTGCGCTCCGGATAACCCAGGATGCGACCCGTATGACCCAGCGAGCGGGCCAATTTACCGTTGGGGCACCTGTAGGTTTGGCACTTGTAGTATCTTTGGAATAGATACGGGATGTAGAATGGCAGATGGACCGACAGGTCCCATCGACAAGGGGATTTGGGATGATCCGTATGAGCCGTAATCCGGAAGTACCAACGCGGTGACATTGGAAGTATCAAAATCTTTTAGGGATTTGGGGGATTTAAGGGATTCAGTGTGATCTTTTAAGACTATCCGCAGGGGGAATTGAAAATAAAACTATTTCTCGAAATACCCCATTTTTACTTTTTATGACTTAAAGCTAGCATCATCCGAATAACTGACACGCTGACTTCTAATCAGGGTGTCGCGAGTTCGAGTCTCGCACGGCCTACTAGCTCAATCATCAGAATT
The DNA here is from genome assembly GCA_029857995.1 of Dehalococcoidia bacterium. GTDB lineage: Bacteria > Chloroflexota > Dehalococcoidia > GIF9 > AB-539-J10 > RBG-13-51-36. Next base: position 6,307 of record JAOUFZ010000039.1, on the reverse strand, counting down.
TGCTAACATTTTGCTAACATTAGCATCCAAATAATGGGGGCGGATGCCATCGATGAAAATATTCATAAAATCTGTTATTATCGCTTTAAATTTCTGAAAAGAATGACTTATTATTCTATAAAAGATAAGGCGTATGAGGGAAACTTGGAAAATGCTTCATGAAAGGGACCATTAGTACATCAATAGAATTTTACCTATGCCGCTGATGGCCCATGGCGGAATATATACGCCAGCTTGAAGTAGATTTGTAAAAGGCGAGGCGAAGAAAGCCCAAAAGGAGGAACAATGGCACGCGGTAAGAAAGAGGTTGGGCTTAAGCCAATGTACGGCGTAAAGGTCGAAAAGAATGTCTATGTTCCAGCTCGTGATGGAGTGCGGCTGGCAGTTGATATTTACCGTCCGGACGCACCTGGCAAGTTCCCGGCCTTGCTTGCTTTATCTCCTTACGGCAAGGAAGTACAAACATTTGACACACCTCCGCAACCATTCGGCAAATCGGTTTTTGAAGCATCAATAGAAGCTGGCATCCCCGACTTTTACGTGCCCCGGGGTTACGTTTACGTGATAGGAGACTTGAGAGGCACAGGCTACTCGGAGGGTGAATATGAAGGCCTCTTTTCTAAAAAAGAAGGGGAAGACGGCGCCGATATTGTAGAGTGGTTGGCGCAGCAGTCCTGGTGCAACGGCAAAATCGGGATGGCGGGTATCTGCTATTTTGCCACAATCCAGCTTTTTGTAGCCGCTGAACAGCCGCCACATCTGAAAGCAATCTGTCCCTGGGAGATATTCGCCGACGACTTATATAACCACGGTTTGTATGAAGGCGGAGTTCTGAATATATTTCTCTACGGTCTGTACACCGGTACGTATCCCGCACGGTGCGGTTATGCTCCCAAGAATGTTATATCAGCTATGATAAAGAACACACCTCCAAAGAAGCTGGAACGGCTTGTAGAGAAAGCCCTGAGTAATCCCGATTTAAGACAATACCCTTACCTCTATCATTTGCTCAAGTATCCGGAGAAAAATCCTGTCCTCTTCGACTTCATGCTGAATACCAATGATGGGCCATATTATTGGGAGAGGTCAGTTTGCAACAGGGTTAACAAGATAAAAGTCCCCGCTTATGTGGGAGGGCCTCTATTCAGCTTCTTTTCCCAACCGCAGATTAATATCTATAACACGCTGAAAGTCCCCAAGAAATTCTTACTGTATTCTAATATGGGAACCCGGCCGTGGAAGGCACAACACGAAGAGGTCTTGAGATGGTACGATTACTGGCTTAAGGGTATTGATACGGGTATTATGGATGAACCACCGATAAGATACTATACTGCGGTGGACAACAAATGGTCCAAGGCGAACGAGTGGCCGATCGAAAGTACTGTCTGGACGAAATTCTATCTTAACAGCCTGGAGAGTTTGTCGCCGGAACCGGACAATTACAACGACGTTCCAGATTGTTTTGTCCAGCAGCCCCTTTATGTGTCGGAGGAAAGAGCCCGTGTTCAGTATCTGACTCCGCCCCTAGCCGAAGACCTGCAGGTAACCGGCCCCCCGAGGATAATCTTTTACGCTGCCATAGATGCAGACGATACAAACTTCAGAATAGACGTAAGAGACGAACCTTCGGATAACAGCGGCATACTACCGTTGGCTTCGGGCTGGCTCAAAGCCTCTTTCAGGGCCCTCGATAAGAATAAGACAACGCCCTGGGAAATCGGACACGACTTCACAAAATCGATTCCCGTAGAACCGGGGGAGATCAACGAATACGTCGCTCAGCTACGCCCGATTTCTTATACGTTTAAGGCAGGCCATCGCATCAAGCTGGAGATATCAAGCATCGATATTCCTACCGACCCCGAAACATATGATGTAATGTGGCACGTCTGCAGCAGCAAACCAACACTCCATAAAATCTACCGCGACGGTAAATACCCCTCTCACTTGCTCTTACCAGTCATTCCAAAAGACTAATATATCGCCGGCGCTCGTAGTGTAATTTATCCTGCAAAAGGGTATTTTCGGTGCCAGCGCTGTCTTCTGAGATAAAACACATGGTCTAAGGTTGTATCCGAAACAATTTGACGAAAAGTGCCCCAACAAAACTGACCATTGTTACACGGTCAGTATTCTTGTTATGATGAACAGCAATGCGGTAACCAATCAGACCACAGATTGGTATGCAGTTTCGCGGAGGTAAGTAATGAGTAGAAAAGGAGACTCAGCAGTTAAGGACTTCCAGGGACGACTATACTCAGACTACACGAGTCATCTCTCGCTGCCGGAACAGTATTTATACATTTACGGCAATCCCGTTAGGACAGTAGTTCCCTTGGACACTGCGCAGAATGGTGTTTTCATCATTGGTGCATACCCGGCAGCGCGCTGATTTCTGAAATATCCGATATCCTAAAATTGAATTCAAGGAGCAAGAAATATGACCACGGACTCTTTAGAAGAACTCGGGCAAGTTGAACTAGCTCATTACGCCATTGATGCATTAAGACGGACAATGTTGCACTATGGGATATGGTTCAACGAGGTCGTCCATCAGTTGGGTCTGAAAGAAGCCATTCGGCTCGAGGAAGAGGTTTTCTCCTCGTTTCTCCCCCCTGCTGTGAACCGCCTGTCCAAGACTCTGGGCTTTGAAACTCAGAACGGCCTGCCACTTTGGCTGGTTAACATGGAAAAGGAAAGCTTAATTAGCCTGATAAAAGCTATGTCCTTTAATTGGCTGACAAGTGATGGGATATGGTTCCGAACTGTTGAGGATAACTATGATATGTATACCAGCAAAAGGTGTAACGATACCTGCTGGACCAAGTATTCGCCGTTGGAAGCAGCCATGATAAAATCGTTTTTGCAGCTTCCTGAGCAAAGCGGGCTCGACGGTCTAGAACAAGCTTTAAGCTTTCGACTTTACGCACACATCAACGAGCAGACCGTTGAAAGATCAGGGAACGAACTCGTTCTTCGTATGGTGAGATGCCTAGTTCAGCAAACAAGAAAAATCAACAAGCTGCCTGATTATCCCTGCAAGTCGGCCGGAATGACAGAATTTCCGACATTTGCCAAGACGATAGACCCCAGAATCAAAGTCGATTGCATCAGCTGCCCTCCCGACGAACATCCCAAGACCTGGTTTTGTGCCTGGCGGTTTTACATTATTAAGTAAGGACCGGGCTTCTACTGTTTCACCCTTAAGCTTAGGGAAAGAAGAAGTGGCAGCGGCTGGACTTGGACCAGCCACCAAAGGCGGAATCCATTTGTATTCTTGTATCTTTAGAAAGGATACTGCCTTGGAGTCCTTTGTATGCTTATCCAGCGGAGTTCGGTAAACTCTTCGATAGCGGCCCGTCCGCCATGCCGCCCATAGCCACTTTCCTTCATCCCCCCAAACGGGACCTGAGGCTCATCATGAATGGAGGAATCGTTAATATGCACCATACCTGATTCCAGCCTCTCAGCTATTTCCAGCCCCTTCTGAAAATCGCTTGTAATGACACCGGCTGAAAGTCCGAAGCGGGTATCATTAGCCACGCGGACTGCTTCATCAGCATCTTCAACAATTATTATCGGTGCCACTGGTCCAAAGGTCTCCTCACGGGCAATATTCATATCTGGAGTAACATTGGTCAGCACAGTTGGGTAGTAGCAGCGCCCGTCATATTTGCCGCCACAGACAAGCCTAGCGCCCTGTTTAATTGCTTCCTCTACCTGTTTGTGAAGCTTGTCAACCTGTTCCTGATTGATAAGCGGTCCGATAACGGTATCCGGATCTTGAGGGTCTCCTACTTTTAGTCTCTGGACTTTCTTGACGAACTTCTCAGTAAAATGAGTAGCTAGCGGTTTTTCCACAATAATTCGTTTAGAGGACATACATATCTGACCCTGGTGATTGAAGCGGCCAAATGTAGCCGCATTGACCGCATAATCAGTGTCAGCATCTTTCAAAATTATCAGCGGATCGTTGCCACCCAACTCTAGAGTCACTTTTTTCAGATGCCGTGCCGCTTTCTCGGCAATCTGCCTGCCTACCTCGGTTGAACCCGTAAAGCTCAGCCGTCGCACTTTTGAGTGCTCGATGAGTTCATCACCCACCTCCCCACTAAAGCCAGGCCCGTTGGTTACCACATTAAATATCCCCTTGGGGAAACCAGCTTCCTCAAAGACCTCGGCAAAAATAATACTCCCGCTGACAGGAGCTTCTGCTGAAGGCTTCAACACCGTGGTATTGCCGCAAGCCATTGGCAAAGCTACTGCCCTCAAGGAGAGAATCAGCGGAGCGTTCCAGGGTGCAATCCCTGCCACCACACCTACCGGCTGGCGTATGGCCATAAAGAAGGCTCCCGGAAGGTCAGCTGGTATAATCTCGCCGCTAATAGCGTGCACCTGAGCAGCGGCTTCCCGGAGCAGACCGGGAATAAAGCCGGTCTGGAACATACCCCAGCCAAAAGTAGCACCGGTTTCCTGGGTAACAATATTAAGAATCTCCTGCCGCCTCCTTTCAAGGATATCGGCGGCTCTCAGAAGGTATCTCTGTCTTTCCGCCGGTGGCGTGTGTGACCAATCGGGGAAGGCAGCCGCGGCAGCATCACATGCTTTTCTGGCATCTCCCCTTTTGCCGGAAGGTAACCTAGCGTAAACCTCACCGTCATAAGGATTGTAATCATCAAAAGTTTTGCCATCAATAGCATCAAGCCATTGTCCGTTTATATACATCTGATATGCTTTAGACACAGTTCACGCCTCCACTCTAAGATTCTACAAGAGGTAAGAAGATATTAATCAGCCTTACCATAGCTGTTGTGGGATTATAACACCTGAGGCATGGGTGCCAAAATTAGTTGGTCAAAATCACGAAGCGGCCTATTCTAACATTGGCTAAGCCAGAAATGTCTTCATAGGCTTCTCTGCAGACCATCGCCTCCAGTCTTTGACGACCAAACCAGCCATATTACTGATATTGATTTCTAGCATCAAGATGCTGGAAATAAATATCTCCGATTTATTAGACGTGCTCTAAACAATGCCATACATTTAGCCAGACTGTTACCTCAGCCCCCGCGAAAGCACCGCACAAACCAATGTTCTATGTGATATGCCTGATTACCATTGCGCCGAACCGACTAAGGTTAACTGGCCCCGTCAGACGGTCTTTCCCTTCCGAGTACCCCGACGTTTGGCTCTGGGAGTGGCAAGCCACGCTTGCTTGCGCCACTGTTTCATTAAATGGTCTTGCTGCTTGGAATCACTTTTAAGCATTCCCTCTACGTCCGCTCCGGGATTGAGATACTCAAGTAGCTTGTAGTTTATCATCTCGAACAGACTGGCAAAGGTATTCTTGTCCTTAGATGATAGTGGCGACATGCCCTGCTGCATGAACTCCCAGGCTGCTGGATTTGCTGGCTTAAGAGCATCCTGCGCCTTGCTGGTGAGAAATACATTTACTGTCCTGCGGTCACGCCTGTCTCTTACCCTTCTGAGCAGACCAGCTTTGACCATTCGATCGACTATCATAGTGATGCTGTTTGTGCTACGTTCTAGCCAGCGGGCTATATCAGTGATTCTTATAGGCGCATCATGGTATTTTATAGTCACAAGGACTAAATACTGCTCCATAGTAAGCCCATGTTCACTAAGTATTTGGTCCATACCATTCTTGAACCGGGTGTAGGCTTGGTACATCTTGCGCCACAACGCTACACTCAGGTTTTCAAGTTCAGAATCTGTCATCATATTTAGCGTCTCCTTTATCTTTAGGGTTCTCTTTAGGACAATCATAGCACTTGCAGTGGGAGACATCAAAAAATGGCTGATGCAAGGTATTAATGAGAGAGATAATTCGTTTGAAAATGTTGTATTTGGTCGTTGAGCTATTCGAGTGTTGAACAAAACTGACAAAAGTGCAATCCCCCTGAAGCCAAAGCCGCTAGCGTCTCGTGGAGAATGTTGCGACATGACTTTTCGTCGCCAAGAGATACATTCTCTCCGACCAGAACGGATGAGATATTCAGGAGACACTGGCAGAGTTGGTCTACTGAGCGAGTGAACAACCTTCCCAAACTACGGACGTTGTGCTACAATAAGAGCGACTGGGACACGGTCTGGCAAGGCAAGGGCTGAATTTCCCCCAACAAATTAGCACAACCATAAGTTCCGGGCAACAACTTCAGGAGGCCTTCCTCAAGAAAGAAAAATAACAATGGCTAAAGGAAGAAGCATGAATCTAGATAGTGGTGAGATATTGGCTGAAGGCTTACTCAGCGATGAAGCCGGAGTTGAAGATGTCAGCGCCATA
>JAOUFZ010000038.1 GCA_029857995.1 Dehalococcoidia bacterium | reverse complement strand
ACAGGCTTCAAAGCCCGGGCCGCCATGAGCCGCGAGATAATACTCAGGACTACCGGTACCAGTATGGCAATTAGCAGTGATACGCGAGTCATAATATCCAGGCTGCCCTTGGCCAGTAAAGGAAGAAGCATGAGGAGAGCAATAATGAAAAGGGGAGTGCCGACGATGCACAGATAGTCAGTTGACTTGCGCCTCAAGTGGTCCACTATGAACTGAATCACCAGGTAAATGAATACAATAAAGATGAACATCAGCCCGCCACTCCAGGAAAGGAGATAGAGACCCAGGAAGACACCGGCCAGCAGGGTATAGACTAGGGGTTTGGTGATGGTTGACCAGTCTCTGGTGAGAACGTGGCTGAAGGAAATTTCTCTTTCTCGAGCCCGTTTAATGGCCATTATGAGAAAGAGCATGGACACTGTGCTAAACAAAACCTCAGCTACATGGTGGTCGGTAAAGCCGAGTAAGGAACGATGCAGAAATTCGCCAGGCAAGACGACAACCAGGGCGGCGGCAATTACGCCCGCCCAGCGGTTAAACAGCTCCTTGCCGATAAAGTACACTGGAAAGAGTACCAGAGTGCCCAGAATAGCGGGCATGTAAGCGGCCACCACTTCCATGCTGTGCAGACTTGATGCCGCTCCTTTAACGAGCAAAATAATGCCAGCCACAAGCCAGGCGAAGAATGGCCGAGCAAGCGCTCCGGCACCACCGGGGAAGAGCATGTAGGGGTCAAAGGAATTATAGTGGGGAAAGTTATGAACCAGAGTTTCTATGTTGCGCATGTAGTAATAGGCATCAGTCTCCCGGAACCAGACCGAGCCATTGACGAAAATCTGGTCATGAGGCAGGGCTATGCGTATGTACAATGAAATGCCGCAGAGAGCTGCTAAAATCACCCCTACTACGACTATTGGGAGAAACTTTCGTTTTCTCTCTGGGTTCTGCTCGCTCACCTAAAGCTCCTACAGCAAAAATATCTTGCTAGCCTAAATATGCTCCCCATTATAAACTCACCGCGCCAGATATTACAATACATCATAACCCACCAGCTCTTTGAGCCGGAGACTGTTCAACAACATCCATCTGTCATCCTGACCTGCTCTCGTTTCGTCATTGCGAACGAAGCGCGGCAATCCCGGAGATTGCTTCGGCTGAACCCGTCAGCCTCGCAATGACAAGTGAAACTTTCTATTCTGACCGAAGTGGAGAAACCGGGCCCGGCTCGGGGACTGCGTCCAGAGACTCTTCGTCGTCCCGATTCATCGGTATTCCTCAGAATGACATTGGTAAACGCTCTCGCTGAGACAGCCTGTTGAACCGGAAGTCAGATTTAACCTATAATTGCACAATGCGAACCTATCGCCCCATCAATTTAAATGTCCTGTGGTTTCTAATAGCTCTGAATGTCCTAATCTTTATACTCGAAATTGTGATTGGTGAGTATCCAATCGAGAGAGCTGGCGAAATTGTCAACAAAGTTGTTCTACTTCTTGGCTTGAGACCAGATCAGCTTTCCCAACAGCCTTGGACCATCATAAGCAGTATGTTTGTCCACGGCGGTTTTGCCCACATTTTATTCAATACGATAAGCCTGTATTTTCTGGGAAGCTTCTTCCTCCGGGCAGTGGGAGAGAGAAGCTTCCTGGCGGTATTTTTTCTCGGGGGACTGGCAGGAAATGCTCTTTACATTCTCCTTGCCCCTCCGAACGTCACAGGTATAGGAGCCTCAGGCGCTATCTTCGCCATCGGTGGGGCGCTGGCAGTACTGGTCCCCAGGGTGCCAGTCTACATATTCTTCATCCCGATCGCCATGCCGCTCTGGGTGGCAATCTTAATCTTCTTCCTGCTTTCTTTCTTGTTCTCCGGCATAGCCTGGCAAGCCCACCTCGGGGGGTTGTTGGGGGGACTCATAGCAGGGTTCGTTCTCAGGAGAAGAAGGCGAATCGACTATTTTTGACCCTTTGAGATATGGAGGTAAAAGAAATTCGCTTGCAAGCCGACGAACTCGAGCTTGGCGGCGAGCTTCATATTCCGTCAGGGGACAAGGTTCACCCGGCCTTATGCATCTGCCATGGCATTCCAGCTACTCCCCCCGACCCCACCGATAAGGGCTATACATTGCTGGCGCGACGTTTCTGCCAGGCTGGCTTCGTCACCTTGATCTTTAACTTCCGAGGGACGGGAAAGAGCCAAGGTAATTTAGACATCCTAGGCTGGAGTCGAGATTTACGAGCCGCTCTTGATTTTCTGTATAGTCTGGAAGAGACAGATAAGGCCCGTATCTGCTTGCTGGGATTTAGCGGAGGGGCAGCAGTTTCCGTTTATGTTGCCGCTCATGACCCTAGAGTATCTTCAGTGGTAACCTGTGCCTGTCCTGCGGACTTTCGCTCTCTCCCTCAGAGAGAAACGCCTCTGGACACCATCCAACGGTTTCGTCAAATAGGAGCCATCAGGGACAAGGATTTTCCACCATCGATAGAGGAATGGCAAAGAGGATTTGAGACCATCTCTCCCATCAACTGGGTAGACAAAATTTCCCCTCGCCCTCTCCTTTTGGTTCATGGAGACGCCGACGAATTGATACCCCTGGAGCATGCCCGTAGGCTCTACCAGAAAGCCAAAGAGCCGAAAGAGCTAAAAATAATACCCGGTGCCAAGCATAAAATGCGCCTGGAAAAAGCAGCCATGGATTTCGTTGTGGCCTGGCTAAAGTCGCGGTGCTGAAAGGAAGAGGTCAGCCCTTCGCTTTCCCAGCCTGCTTTGTTAGCCAGTATTCCATGCTGTCGGCCAGGGCCAGCCAGCTAGCTTCGATGATGTTGGTGGAACTGCCCACCGTCCGCCAGTTTTCCCTGCCGTCGCTGGATTCAATGAGCACCCGTACCTGAGAAGCAGTGCCAGCGGTTTCCTCCAGGATCCGCACCTTATAGTCAATGAGTTTTACAGCCGTCAGGTCAGGATAGAACTGGAGCAAGGCTTTACGCAGAGCTTTGTCCAGGGCGTCAACCGGGCCATCACCTTCAGCAGCCGTATGCACTACCCTGTTATCCACCTTGACCTTGATAGTGGCTTCTGACAGTGGCTCCTCCTGATTCCCCCTGGTGGGCGGACGGCGCCGTTTCTCCACCACGATCATGAAATCGACTAGCTCGAAAGGTGACCGGTAGTCGCGCTGAACCCGGCGGAGCAGAAGGTCAAAAGACGCCTCGGCGACGTCATACTGGAAACCTTGCTTCTCAAGTATCTTGATTTGCTCCAGTACTTCCTCAATTGCTTTGCCTTTAGGGACAGGTAGTCCCCGCTCTTTAGCTTTAAAGACAATACTTCCCTTCCCGGCTAGCTCGGAAACGACAACATGCGGGCGGTTGCCTACTAGGCCCGGATTTATATGCTGATAGCTATCTTCCCACTTTATCAAGCCCGATACGTGAATCCCACCCTTGTGAGTGAAGGCATCATCGCCAACATAAGGAAGCCGGTCATAATGCGGCATGTTAGCCAGCTCTGATACATAGCGAGAGACGTCGCTGAGCTTACTCAGTTGCTTGTCGGTAACGCAATCAATGCCCATTTTAAGTTTCAAAGTTGGTATGATGGAACAGAGATTGGCGTTGCCACAGCGCTCACCATAGCCATTAATGCTCCCGTGAACCTGAGTAACCCCCGCTTCCACAGCAGCCAGGGTATTAGCTACGGCAAGCTCGGCATCATTATGGGTGTGAATGCCCAGAGCGACGGGACTTGCCTTCTGCACAGCCTTAACAGCCTCTACTACCTGTTGCGGCAGACTGCCGCCGTTGGTATCGCAAAGGACTACGCATTCCGCGCCGGCTTCGGCCGCAGCCGCCACTACCTGCAAGGCATATTCAGGATTATCTCTGTAGCCATCGAAGAAGTGCTCGGCATCGAAGAAAACCCGGAGCCCCTTCGCCCTGAGGTAACTTGTGGAATCTGTAATCATGTTAAGGTTTTCTTCCAGTGTTGTCTCCAGAACCCGGGTTACCTGCTTATCCCAGGCTTTTCCCACGATAGTAACCACTTTGGTCTTGGCCTCAAGCAAGGCCTGGAGATTAGGGTCTTCCTCCGCTCGGCAATCTGAACGTCGAGTGCTGCCGAAGGTCACCAGAGTAGAATGTGTCAAGTGCAGATTCCGCGCTCTGCCAAAGAATTCGGTATCCTTAGGGTTGGAGCCTGGCCAGCCGCCCTCGACAAAATCAACGCCCAGCTCATCAAGCTTCAGGCAAATCTTGAGCTTATCCTCAACGGAAAAGGAAATACCTTCCTCCTGGGCACCGTCCCTTAGAGTGGTATCGTAAAGTTGCACTGTTGTCACGGAAGTTCCCTTAAGCTTTCACCTTTTGTGCAATCAAATCTCCCATTTCCTTCGTCCCCACCTTGGTTTTCCCGTCCGACATTATATCGTAAGTTCTATAACCCTGCTCCAGGATCGCCAGGACAGCATTTTCGACAGCCTCAGCTTCCGTTTCCAGGGCAAAGGAATAGCGAAGCATCATGGCTACGCTCAAGATTGTGGCAATAGGATTAGCCAGGTCTTGCCCCGCTCGACTAGGAGCGCTGCCGTGAATCGGCTCATACATGCCAAAGGTTTTTCCCCTGGGAATTCCCGCTAAACTGGCCGAAGGGAGCATGCCCATGGAGCCAGCCAGCATGGAAGCCTCGTCTGTGAGTATATCGCCAAACATATTCTCCGTAACCAGAACATCAAATTCAGCAGGGCGCTGAATAAACCTCATGGCACAAGCATCAACCAGCATATGCTGGAGTTCAACATCGGGATAATCGGCGGACATTTCTATGGCAATCTGTCGCCATAGCCGGGATGACTGGAGAACATTGGCTTTGTCCACAGAGGTTAGCTTCTTCCGGCGGCTGCGAGCCAGCTCAAAGCCCACCCTCAATATACGCTCAATTTCTGTCTCCGAATACGCCAAGGTATCAACAGCCTGCCTTCCCTTCGAAGTCCGCCATTGCTTTTTGGGCTGACCAAAGTAAAGGCCACCAGTAAGCTCTCTAACCATCACCAGGTCAACACCCTTAATCACCTCCGGCTTGAGGTTGGTAGAATTCACCAGCATAGGGAAGACTCTCACAGGGCGTAAGTTGGCAAACAGCTTCAGCCCTTTTCGCAAAGCAAGAAGTCCGTCTTCAGGGTGGATTTTAGCTTGAGGGTCATCCCATTTAGAACCCCCGACAGCGCCGAGCAGCACTGCATCACATTGCTTGCACATCTTCAAGGTCTCATCGCTGAGGGCTGTGCCCAGAGTATCTATGGCAATGCCTCCTATGAGACCATCACGGAGGTGAAAGCTGTGCCCGAATTTTTCACCCACTGCCTGCAAAACCTTTAGCGCCTGAGTCATTACCTCAGGTCCAACCCCATCGCCGGGCAAAACCGCTATATCGAATTCCATACTTTTTACCTCTCCAATCTCGCCTTAGTATATTCCCGCTCTAAAATCTCCTAATTATATATTCGCTTTGCCTTCTTTGACTAGGAGAGGGTATTTATATGCTTGTTGGGTGATTATGTCAACCTCGTTTTTTGCACAAGCTTATTTGCTTTTTCATTGGAGAGGGAAAAGAGAGTTGTGACTCGGAAGTTGTGGTTCTCGGCTCCGAGTCAAAATACACTGACAGTACACACAAATTCAGACTCTACCGCTCCACGCAGGCATCTTGGACATACGCTCTTTCGCTGCGCTCTCGGCAGTTTCTCTTTCCATCTTTTGGGACATCATCATGAAGTTGACCATGCCCTCAAACACCTCTTTGCGGCTTTTGAGGCTGCCGTCCGGGTTTGAACAGTATACGCAGTACAAATTCTCCGGATTTCCTCCACCGAAATCCTCGAGCTTGTTCATGGGCATGCCGCAGCTCATACAAGCCTTAACGGCTTTGGACACCTGGTTAAATGTCAGCTTATATCCGTTAATATCCTCGACTGTGAAGTCCCTAATGCCAAACGGCTCGTCCTTTATGTCAACTACAATCTCGACGCCCTTCTTCTTTAGCTCCTTGTAGTATTCGTCTATGTCCCCGTCGATTTGCATATACAAGTTCACACCAATGCCCAGTTTTTGCTTACTGTGAATACCCACATTCCTAGCCGGTATTAGCATGATAACCATCCCATCCTTAGATAGGTCGGCGTACTCCGGGTTGTCGGCATCTGGGAAAGCCATTCCTATCTTAAATCCCAGGGAAGCCCTGTAGAATTGAATCGTCTGCTTCATATTCCTTACAGCCAGTGTAGGAGAAATACAACCCATTTTTAACCTCCTCGGTCTTTCGCCCAATATATTACACTGATAACTTGGTCCCCCATCAACAAACATTTTGAGCTAATGCAGATTGTCTGGAAGATAAATAACGTTGTCGGCATTACCGGACTTCCCTATCAGGTCAATTTTGGGGAAATCTTTGCCTTCTATCTGCTGTAGAGCCATACATTGCCTCTCTTTTTTACCCAACAAAACAATGTTATCAGCTACCCTATCATATGAATCGCTCAGCGCGAATATGATAATTTGATAGTCTGAGGCCAGTGTCTTGAAGAAATCCAGCGTCCTGTCCAGACGGACGGAGTCAAAATTGACAAAGGGATCGTCTAATATCAAGGGCGGCTTCTTATCGCCAAATATCAGTTTTGCCAGGGCGACTCGAAATGCCAGATAGAATTCATCAATTACCCCCCCACTCAACTCCTCGGGCTTAGCCCAGTCTCTTTTTTCATCTGAATATACCCGGAACTCCAAGGCTTCCTTGTTGACTTTGACCTGCTTATACTTGCCATCGGTAAAGATAGCCAAATACCTCTGAATTTCCTTCTCCAAAGCTTCTCCGGCTGACGAGAGAATCTCAGTTCTCGCCTTGGAGATAAATTCCCTGGCTAATCCATAGACTTTCACCTTTTTCTCTTCGTGTCTCAAAGCCTCGTGGATTCCTTTCAGTTCTTCCTCCAATCCAATTTGGTTCTCTATGTTAAATCTTGCCTGCTCGATGATTACTTCGCAGCGTCTTCTCTGCTTCTCAAGCTCAGCTTGCCTGACTTCTAAACTTCGAACCCTCTTCTCTAGTTCGATGTATTGTTCCGTGCTCAGCGCCGTGGCCTTCAAATCATCGGTGAGCTTCGCCTCCTCAACCGCTAAATCCCTCGCTATCTTTTGTTTTTGCTTCTGGAAATCTTCAACCGTCTTACCTCTCAACATCCCCTTTAACTGAGCTTCTAGGCTGCCCTTCTCTGCAATCCAGGACTTAAAATCCTTTTCCTTCTTATCGAACTCGCCAACCGTTCTGCACTTAGCCCCAGCCAGCAATTCACTTTGCTTCGTGGTAAGTCCACCGAGAGCCTCCTTCATTTTCTGGAGGCGCATTTCAAGATCTGCAATACTGATCTCCTCACGAATGAACGCAGTTCTCTCTCTTATTACGGTTATGACAAGAAGTGCTGCGCCCAGGATCGTTAAACCCAAAGAGTATAAATGGACAACCAATGCTCCAATTACCCCGATTATGATCATCGTCACCGGAACAGCTATACTACGTCCCGAACCAAAAAATGCTTGAGATCTTTTCCTCTCCAACTTCTCCTTCGCTTCTGCTAGTTCTTTCCCTCTCATAGCCAGGTCCTTCTCGGTATCACCCCGTTTATACTGGATTGCATCCAGCCCCTTTCTAAATTCCGAGACCTGTTGCTCATTTTCAAGCCCTTCAACGGACCTGAGTGCCTCGTCTGCCGCTTCAAGTCTGGTCATCAGCCCATTCACCCCACCGAGTAGCTCTTCCACCTCATCATATTTCTGCTTTAAGTCTTTTATAGATGCCTCGATCTCTTTACGCTGCTTGTTTTTATCCAACAAAACCTTGGCATTTTCGTATTGCTCCTTAACCTCAGCCAGTTTCTTATCCATTTCCACTAGCTCGATTTTTCGCGCCTCAATTTTGGCGACCTCATCCCTAACCTCTCTATATTTCCGCAAAAACTCATCTCGTTGGTCTCTCAGCAACGCCAAGCTGCCTTTTATCTTTGCTGGTCTATCCAATCCTTTCCTAATCTCGGAGATTCTGTCATCTAATTTCTGCATCACCTGTGAGGCAAGAATGCTTTCTTTACCGCCACTCACAATCTCTTCCAGGCTTTCGTTAATTTCTTTCTTACCTGATGAGATTTCACTTACCTGGTCTTGACGAATGCAAGAAGAACATAAGAAAAGCGTGTCAGATTTGGTGCCCAGTAACTCAGCCATTTTCTCCGAGATCTCCTTGAAAGTATCGAACTCTTCTCGGCCGTTCTCACTAGTAAGCCTGGCGGTTCCTTTGTCAAAATCCTTCTCCAGCAAGTATCTGTTCCCTTTATCTTCAAACTCAAGACTGGTTCGAAACTGCCTAGTTAGGCCCCAGGAAACATAATCTTTAAGCCCTTTCGCAGTGCTTCTAGGATTATGGAAAAGTGCAACAACGATACCCTCAAGCAAAGTGGACTTCCCCATCTCATTCAGCGGACCTTTGACCACATTTATCCCAGGGCTGAACTGAGCTTGAAAATCAACAAGCCTCTTGAAATTTTTTAGCTCAATCTTTTTCAACCGCATTACAAAACTTCCTTCCCGTCCAGAAGAGCTATGCCATACTGAAGGGCATTCTCAGCAATGTCTTTCTCCTCCCCTTCTAGGCCTTCAATTTGTCCCTTCATTAGCCTAATAAATCTATTTCCAATCAACCGCTCTTCAACCTCTGCGACCTCTCCTGACTTCGGATGAGATTTATCCATAACACTAAGATGGAAAAATTTCTCCCCCAATTCGCTTTCCAATTCTTCTGGATTTACTATAAATTCGGCATCGCGAAGTCCCTTGAGAGTAGCTTTTCTTATCAAATTCTGATTTGCCCCCTCGGAGATTCTCAATTTCAGCATCGCCAAGTCTTCTATCTCACTCATGTCTATCTCTACTTCGGTATAGTCACGAAGCCCAAGCTTCTTGGGTTCAACTTCAACCTCACCGGCGGGCGAGAGGCTGACTAAAAGCACTACACCCCTCTCTGTTTGGCCAGATATCCACTCCGGCGGGCCGGAATACCAGGTTGGAGGCTCCTCTGAGCAGCGATAGACTCGATGCCAGTGCCCCAGTGCCAGATAATCCATGCCACTGGCTTTAACTTCCTCAAGTCTGAAGACATGGTCATCCCCCGCTATCTTCTCCGGGATATAGAATGACCCGTGAGCCATAGCGATATGAAACCTGCTTGAGGTCGAACGCTTAAGCCCTTTCAATGGGCTTACGTAGGACTTATTACTCAGATTTGGTTTCCCATATACTGTTAAATCGAGGCTGGGATACTCTTTGTAGGAGATATTTTCATCAGCGAAAATCTTTAGATTGGGGCATTTTGCCTCAAAGTCAACTTTTCTATAAATTGAGGAGGAATCAAGAGAATCATGGGTGCCAGGGATAAGGCAGACCGGGATGCTATTTGACCCAAGCAGATTAAACTGCTCAATCACCAAATCCACATTTCTCTGTGGCTGTTGACTGGAATCGAACAAGTCTCCGGCAATTAAAACGATGTTTACACTCTCAGCTATTGCAGTGGCAATAACGTTCTTAAATGTGGCTCTCAACTGCTCTCGTTGAGAAGCACCCTTATTCTCTAGACTTACGAACTTCGCCCCGAGGTGAATATCAGCAGTGTGCAAAATATTTAGCATACCAAATGCCTCTTTGCCAAGAGTGTTGTCAAAAATTCTTGAACCAAGATTCTCATTCAGATTGCTTTGCCCACAGTGACCTTCTTAACCACGAACTTTAGGAAGAAACAAAACACCTACGGCGACCGCAGTTGCTATAACGGAGACCACATACATTCCTGCCCCCGCAGCCAGACCTACGGCGGCAGTTATCCAGATGGTGGCTGCAGTGGTCAGTCCTGCCACCTCTTTTTGACGCTGGCCACGGAGAATAACGCCAGCGCCGATGAAACCAATTCCAACTACTACTCCAGCGGCAACTCGAGAGATGTCAACCACTGCACCACTAAACCCATATATAGATACCAAGGTGAAAAGGCCTGCCCCGGCGCTAACTAATATATGCGTGCGCAGCCCCGCTGCCTTGCCTGCCCGTTCTCGCTGAAACCCAATGCCTGCCCCCAAGACAACCGCCAACAAGAATCTCAGTATCATTTCCAGCAAAGAACTCAAATTCATCACCTCCACATTTTGTAGTGCGACCCTTCAGGGTCGTGCAGCACGAGGCTAAAGCCTCGCACTATGTTTCCAAACACCCTCCTCAGAAGACCTCTGAAAACTTGATTTTCAGATTCAAGCACCTTTGCCCTCGACATCACTATCTCCCCTTTTTCACCGACAACAAACGATTCAGGGCATTCATGTATGCCTTGGCGCTGGCCACAATGATATCGGTCGCAGCACCACGCCCGGTATAGGTTACACCCTCGCTCTCTATCCTTATCAAGACCTCTCCGATGGCGTCAATGCCCTCGGTAATGGACTTTACAGTGAATTCCGTGAGTCTATTAGGTATGCCGACTATGCGGTTGATGGCCTTATATACGGCATCCACAGGACCTGTGCCCAGAGCAGCATCAGCCAGACTCTGCCCGTCCGGAGCGATGAGCCTGACCGTCGCCGTAGGGATATTGTGGTCACCACAGGAGACTTCCACATGGTCAAGATGATACACCTCGGTAACGGTGCGCAGTTCTTCGGCTATCAGAGATTCAATATCCC
>JAOUFZ010000197.1 GCA_029857995.1 Dehalococcoidia bacterium | reverse complement strand
GGGTAGCAGCTATGATTGCCCAGGTCTTGAGCAGCTCAGGCTATAAAACAGGACTATATACCTCCCCCCACTTTCATACTCTCAGGGAGCGTATTACCATAGATGGCAGCTTAATTTCTGAAGCTGAGTTTGCCGCTGCCATGGCAGAAGTCAAGCCCTTTATCGAGTCCATGAAGCAGGACGCTAACTTCAGGCAACTCACTTATTTTGAGGCGTTGACTGCGCTGGCATTTGCGTATTTCCAGAAGAAGCGGGTGGACTTTCAGGTGTTAGAGGTCGGCCTTGGGGGCAGGCTTGACGCTACCAATATTGTGACTAGTCCCGTAGTTTGTATTATCACCTCCATCAGCCTGGACCATACTCAGATTCTGGGCAATACCCTGGAAGAAATAGCCCGGGAGAAGGCAGGCATCATCAAGTCCGGCTGCTGGGCGGTGATTTCCCCCCAGCCACAGGAGGCAGCTTCGGTAATCAGCGATATTTGTCGGGAGAATAAAGCGAAGGTACTTCAGGTAGGCAAGGATGTCACCTGGCATAAGATAGGCGGTGACCTGCATCATCAATCGCTAGTAATCGAGAGCAAAACAGGCAGATATCAGGTTAGTATTCCCCTTTTAGGCGACTTCCAGCTTGAGAATGCTGCTACTGCCGTAGCTGCCTTAGAAATCTTGGGCTCTGAAGGCTTTGCCATTGCAGCCGGGGATATTGCTCACGGGCTAGCTCAGGTTAAGTGGCCGGGGCGATTCCAGATTTTGCAGCAACAGCCTACCGTTGTGATTGATGGCGCCCATAATGTGGCGTCAATGAAAAGGCTAGTCAATAGCGTCAAAGCGTACTTTCCTCAACAGCGGATTTTTCTTGTTTTCGGAACATCCTGTGACAAAGACATACCAGGGATAGTAAATGAGTTGGTTTCCCTCTCTCCTCAAGTTATAGTGACACAGGCATCGCACTCCCGTGCTGCCCCCTTCTCAACCCTGGTTGCCGAGTTCACCAAACGAGGCGTTGAGCCTGAAACCAGAAAGACTGTAACCGAAGCTATATCGCGAGCTCTATCGCTAGCAAGCAGGACAGATGTTATCTGCGTTACTGGTTCTCTGTTTGTCGTGGCGGAAGCGCTAGATTATTTCTCCGGAGGCTGAGTCTCCGTAGGAGAGACAAGAGCTTCCTTAGGTAACATCTTTCCTAGAATTTGTTGGAGTGCCATGACATGGCTACATATGTTCCACTGGGAAAAGAAACGGCAGGTACAATGCCATTTTCCATGGGAATAGCTTAGTTTGTGGTCATCGTTCTCTCCACGGAAAACAGCAGCTAAACCTGAGAAGGTGACACGATCTGGTTCTTCAGCGTATCTCTTGGCTTTTTCAATCTTCCCGATAAGGCTGGACCGCATCATTCCTCTTTCCTTAAGTATACAACAGGGCACAGGAAAAATCCACCCTCCGTAACCAGATGCAACTATGCTATCATAGTAGGTGTTTCAGGAACGATGCAATGGTCTTCCAGTCACAACTCAAAATTCTTATCAGCCGTGACCAGATAGCCGAAGCTGTAGACAGGCTAGCTCGTGAAATCAACAGAGACTATCAAGGTAAGCAGCCTTTGCTCATCAGCGTCCTCCAAGGGTCTTTTGTGTTTATGGCTGACCTTATTCGCCAGCTCGATTTGCCCCTGGAGCTCGATTTTGTCAGACTCGCCAGCTATGGCGCTGCCAGGGAGAGCTCAGGCAAAGTGAGAGTAGTTCAAGGGGTCAAGACGCCTGTAGAAGGCAGAGATATTCTGGTGATTGAGGATATCGTGGATACTGGAATCACCATCTGTTTCTTGCTCGATTATTTGAGGAAGAAGAAACCCGCTTCGTTGAAGCTTTGTACGCTAACGGACAAGCCGTCCCGGCGCAGTGTCCCGGTACCCATTGACTATCTTGGCTTCACCGTGCCCAATAAGTTCATCGTGGGATATGGACTGGACTTTGATGAGAAGTTCCGCAATCTGCCGCACATATGTACCCTGGAGGACTGAGAGATGAATCTAAGAGAGCTTATTTCTGTGGCCAGAGGGCAAACACCCGCTGATTTGCTACTCAAAAATGCGCGGATAGTAAATACCTTTATTGGAGAAATAGAGCAAGGCGACGTGGCTATCTGTGGCGATACGATTGCCGGTGTAGGAGATTATGATGAGGCCAAGGACATTTTCGATTTACAGGGCGCGTTTCTAGCCCCGGGATTTATCAACGGACATACACATATAGAAAGCTCCATGCTGCACCCGGCAAGATATGCTCAAGCCGTGGTCCCCAGAGGCACTCTAGCTGTGGTCACCGACTTACATGAAATCGCCAACGTTTGTGGATTTAGAGGAATAAGGTTCGTCACGGCTTTGGCGCGCCAACTCCCTCTGGACATGCTATTCATGGCTCCATCATGCGTGCCAGCGACTCAACTGGAGACATCAGGTGCCCGAATCAGCTCTAAGGAAGTAAAGAAAATTCTAGCTCACCCCAAGATAATCGGCTTAGGAGAGATGATGAACTTTCCCGGCGTGGTCAGCGGGGATGAAGAGGTTTTGAAAAAAATCAGTGCT
>JAOUFZ010000196.1 GCA_029857995.1 Dehalococcoidia bacterium | reverse complement strand
CGATTTCCTTTCTTGCGGGCCACGGTGGTGGCGCCGAAGAAATCAGAGCCGCCTCTGGGCTCGGTGAGTGCCTCGCCAGCCCATTGTGTGCCGGCGATTAATGGTTTGAGATACTTCTCCTTCTGGGCCTCCGTACCAAACACGTTTAAGCCTTCTCCAACGATGGAAGTTACTGAGACGAGACAGGCAAAAGGCACCCCGAGCTTATTGACCTCTCCCACTTCGACGAGTTCGTCCACCCATTTAAGGTCTCTGCCGCCATATTTCCTGGGGAACCTGGTGCCTAACAGGTTTCTCTTGCCGGCTTCTCTGACAAATTCGTCGGGGAACTTGATTTTGTCGGCGTCCATGTCCAGTATAAGCTGCCGTGGTATGCTTTTGACCAGGTCCTGCACCTCTTGTCTGAACTTTCTGCGCTCTTCAGTTAAAAATACCTCTAACATTGCTGCCTCCTTTTTAGCTTTAATAAGCGGGTGTTACGATCCCGGACTAACCGACACAGTGACCGTTTAGTTTTCCAGAATCCTGACCAATAGTATAGCACGTGTCAGATTATCCCAGAATCAGGTGCTCTTTGACGAAGGAGGTGAATGCTACTGTAATTCAGTTCGCCTTTAGGTCAAGAAGAGCCATGGCAGAGTCTTCAACAGCAGTTAGCAAGACTACCACGTAGAGCCGGTGAAGATTCAGTTTACTGTAAAACAAGGAGAGACTCGATCAAACCCTTTAATCTTTAATCGGAGTTAGGTCGGGCTACTGAGCTTTGAAGACCAGAGCACCAACAGGGCAAACGGCAACGCACTCGCTACAATCCTGGCAGCGGGACTTGCCCACAGGCTCATCCCCAAAAGTGGTGACCATTCTCCGGAAGCCCCGGTAGGCGAAACCAATGGCTCCCTTGCCCAGTTTTTCCTGGCATACCCAGACGCATCTGCCGCAGAGCACACACTTATTAGGGTCATAAATGAATAAGGGACTGCTGGAGTCTACGGGCAGCTCAGGCAGGATTTTCCTGAACCTTTTTGTCTTGAGCTTTAGGCCGAGATGCTTGGCTATTTTCTGAAGTTCACAGGAGCCGGTTTTGAGGCACTTGGCACAGTCCACAGGATGGCTGGCTAGGAGCAATTCCAAAGCGGTGCGCGCTAGCCTCAATGCCTTTGCCCCTTTGGTATTGACCACCATCCCCTCTGTTACCGGTGTAGTACAGGCTGTAACTGGATTATCTTTACCTTCTATCTCCACAAAACAGAGACGGCAGGAAGCAAAAGCCTCGCTCTTTTCTCGAATAGCGCAGAGGTTGGGGATGTAGATGTCATTATCCAGAGCTGCCCACAGGACCTTTTCACCCGGGGCAGCTCTTATTTTCTTACCATCAATCGTCAGAGAAACGCGCTTAACTTTCGCCAGTATCCTCCCCCTTATTCTCTCCTCAAGGGAGAGAATATGTTAGGTTAGGAGTTACCTTGCTAACCTTGTTTGCCATCCTTTAGAAGAGTCCCTGTACCTTGCCGGTCTTGGTATCAACATCCACCCTTCTGAAGGCTGGATCGGAGCTGGTCCCTGGCATCAGGCTGATTGTCCCAGCGCAGGGACAAAGGAACTTCGACCCGGAATAAATCAACACGTCCCGGATAGGCAGGGTCCATCCTTTGGGGGTGCCCTTAATGGCCGGGTCATGTGTCAGGCTAAGATGGGTCTTCACCATCATAGTTGCGTATTCATTATATTTAGGATTAGCCTCGAGCATCTTGGCCTTGGCCTCGGCATCTGCACTCCATGCCACGCCATCGGCTCCATAGACCACTTTGGCAATTCTGTCTACGCGCTCCCGTAGCTTCATCTCCATAGGGTAAAGGAATTTGAAGTCGTTCTTCTCCTCGCAGGCTTCCATAACGGCATCGGCAAGCTCCAGGGCGCCATCGCCGCCATTGGCCCAGTGGCTGGAAACAGCGCAGCGTGCCCCGGCCGCCTCGGCTGCCTTCCGCACCATGGCAATCTCCGCCTTGGTGTCGGTGTGGAAGCTATTGATGCATACCACGGGGTTGATGCCTGCTGTCCTGATGGTGTTGATGTGGTGCAGCATGTTGGGAAGGCCTTTCTCCAATAAGCCCAAATCTTCCTTCGTATAGGAATCGGGCAAGGGCAGGCCAGCCACCACCTTGGGCCCACCACCGTGCATCTTCAGGGCTCTGATTGTGGCGGTGAGTACCGATACATGAGGCTTGAGACCGCTGTAGCGGCACTTGACATTCCAGAACTTCTCGAAACCGATGTCCGCGGCAAAGCCGCTCTCGGTAACATGGTAATCAAACATCTTCAATGCGATGCGGTCGGCAATGATGGAGGATTGTCCGACGGCGATATTCGCAAAGGGGCCGGCGTGCACCATACACGGCTGATATTCTACGGTGCACATTAGTGTAGGATTGATTGTATTGCGCATCCAGGCAGTCATGGCGCCTCCCACCTCCAGGTCCTTGGTGGTAACAGCATTGCCATCCCTATCAAAGGCTACGGTAATCTCATCCATCCTTTTACGCAGGTCTGCCAGGTCGGTGACAATAGATAACATAGCCATAAGTTCGGAGCTCACAG
>JAOUFZ010000195.1 GCA_029857995.1 Dehalococcoidia bacterium | reverse complement strand
CGGGAAGAATGTCATAATAGCCACGCCCAGTGCCAGCGGCAAGACTCTGTGCTACCACTTATCTACACTTGACGCGCTTGTACATCATAAGGATAGCCGTGCTCTTTATATCTTCCCCACGAAAGCTTTGGCCCAGGACCAGCTACGCAGTCTAAAACAAATCGCACACCCCCTATCATTGCGATCTAGAAGCGAGGCGATCTCTCTACAAGCCACGGCTACATTCGACGGCGATACACCACAGGAGGAAAGGGCAAACATTAGAAAACAAGCCAGAGTGGTGCTCACGAACCCAGATATGCTCCATCTGGGCATTCTGCCTAACCATCAATCGTGGTCAAAGTTGTTTCGCAATCTCAAGTATGTTGTAATAGATGAAACCCATATTTATCGAGGGGTTTTCGGCTCTCATGTAGCCAATGTCTTACGGAGGTTGCGGCGCCTTTGCTCTTTCTATGGTTCCGCTCCTCAGTTCATTTGCTGCTCAGCCACCATCGCCAATCCCCGGGAGCATGCTCAAAATATCGTCGGTTTGCCTTTTGAAGCTGTTACCGAAGATGGTTCACCGCATGGCGAGAAATATTTCACCTTCTGGAATCCACCTCTAATTGATGAAGCTAAGACTGGCCGGCGCAGTTCCAACAGCGAGGCAGCCTTTCTTCTTGAAGAGCTTGTTCAGAAAGAGATTCGTAGTCTGGTGTTTGCCAGCACTCGTAAGCTTACTGAACTCATTTATATTTATACCCAGGAACAATTACCTCCATCTCTCAAGGATAAAATCAGCCCTTACCGGGCAGGATACCTTCCCGAAGACCGACGCCGAATTGAGCATCGGTTTTTCGAAGGCGAGCTTCTCGGTTTGGTCGCCACAACAGCCCTGGAGCTGGGAATAAATATCGGCGACTTGGATGCCACTGTGCTTACAGGCTATCCGGGAAGCATTGCCAGTGCCTGGCAGCAGGCCGGACGTAGCGGACGAAGGACCCACAGCTCCTTGAGTTTCCTTGTCGCCTTGGAAAATCCCCTTGACCAGTATCTCATGCGCAATCCAGAATTCTTTTTCAGCAAGAACTTTGATAATGCCATAATCAATCCTGCCAATCCTTACATCCTGAAGCCTCACCTCCTCTGCGCCGCATGGGAGAAACCTCTGGATAAAAAGGACGAGGAATTCTTCGGACTGACCATGGGGACTATGCTGGTTGAGCTAGAACAAGAAGGGAGGTTAAGAAAACGCGAGGAGAGATGGCATCCCGCCCCTGCTATTTCCTATCCCGCCCAGGATATGAACATCAGGTCAACATCTGGACAAAATTACGCCGTCATTGATGGGCAAGATGGTCAGTTGTTAGAGACAGTGGAAGCTAGCGTTGCCTTCTTCCAGGTACACCCCGGCGCCATCTATCTTCACCAGGGTGAATCTTATCTTATCAAGGAACTCGATTTGACCAGACGCATTGCCTGGGCAGAACCAAGGCCCGTTGACTACTACACCCAGACTATGGAGATACACGAAATCCGGGTCAAGAAACTGCTCCAGGAAAACGATTGCCACGGTGTGAAGGTCTACTTCGGAGATGTTGATGTTACTATCACGGTGGTTGGCTACAAGAAGAAGAAACAGTTCACTGAGGAGGTCGTCCAAGCGGTGCCTCTGGATCTGCCACCACAAACCTTTCCCACCAAGGCTCTGTGGTTCGATTTGCCTCAGAAAGCGATTGACAGGATAGCCGATGCCGGGCTTGATTTTCATGGCGGTTTACATGCCTGTGAACACGCTGCCATTGGCATGCTACCTTTGTTTGCCCTTTGCGACCGCAATGACATTGGTGGTGTGTCCACCCCATTTCATCCCGATACTGGCAAGGCACAGATTTTTATTTACGACGCCCATCCCGGAGGCATCGGCATCACCGAAAAGGGATTCGAGATGATAACCGAGCTCTGGCAGGCTACTTTGAAAACCGTGGAGGAATGTCCCTGCGCTGACGGCTGCCCTTCCTGCGTGCAATCGCCCAAGTGTGGTAACAATAACCAGCCCCTGGATAAGGAAGCCGCAATAATACTGCTTGAAGAACTCGCGGCTTGACGGGAAAGGACCAGGATGGCTGAGCAATTATTCTCAAGGCTAATTGCAATATTGTTGCATTTAGCCTTCCCTCCAGGTAAAATACTGCCGTGGTCCAAGATTCAATTCGAATTTTGCAAGCCCAGGGATATAAGGCGACCAAGCCACGGAAGCTGGTGCTCGAGGTGCTGGAACAAATTGAAAAACCGCTTTCCCCTTACGATATACAGGGGATTCTACGCCAGCGGGGTAAATATCTAAACCACGTTACCATCTATCGCATACTCGATTTGCTTTGCAGCTTTAATCTAGCTCACAAAGTGCTATCCAGCGGCGGGTTTGTAAAGTGCAGCTTGGATGCTGTAGAAGGCTGCCATCGCTTCATGGTCTGCCAGGACTGCGGAGCGATCCAGGAATTTGCCGACAAAGAATTGTGTCAAGAGGAAAACGACCTTGCTCGGAACCTGGGCTTTCATACCGAACATCATCTTTCTGAATTCTCTGGACTCTGCTCCCGGTGTTACGAGAAATAGCCC
>JAOUFZ010000037.1 GCA_029857995.1 Dehalococcoidia bacterium | reverse complement strand
TGGCTCTACACTATATTTTCTCTGTTTTCTGTGGCCGGATTCGCCAATTTCCAGTTAATTTCCTACCATCTCCATGTCGAAGGTATCGTCCCGGATGCTCAAATTCCCATAATTTACGCCATTGCTATGGGTGTGGATGCTCTGGCAGCTCTTGTGGTAGGCAAAACGTACGATAGGATTGGGCTTATATCATTATTGGCAGTCCCTTTGTTAACCTTGCCCATTCCCTTCCTGGCCTTTTCCCATAGCTACAGCCTGGTGCTAATGGGCATAATATTATGGGGTATGGTCATGGGAATTCAGGAAACGATTATGCGTGCTGCCATCGCTGATTTAACACCTATAGAGCGGAGGGGATTTGCCTACGGAGTCTTCAATACAGCGTATGGAGCCGGCTGGCTTCTGGGAGGCACCCTGATGGGGCTACTATATGAGCCTTCTATCAACTACCTAATCCTGTTTGCCGTGGTCATGGAGCTAATATCAATTCCGTTGTTTTTCTTAGTGAGAAGAGCAGCGTAGCCTTTTACCAAAGAGAAGGCTGGCAGGAGGTTCCCAGAATCCGAACAGGATTGGAGAAGTGGGGTTATTGGCAGCTCAACTTCAGGTGGCTTGAGGATAGGAGCCAAGTATCTTAACGAAGGCAGCTTCTCTCTGTAACTCTGTCACAGCTTCCTTGTAAACTTTGCCATCTAAGTGACCCTCGAAATCAGCATAAAAAACGTATTCCCAGGGCTTAGTTCGGCTCGGTCTGGACTCCAATTTTGTTAAATTTATATCCCTCGTAGCAAAGATACCCAAAATCCTGTATAGGGAGCCAGGCTTATGTTCAGCGGCAAAAACCAGAGATGTCTTGTTTCTCTGGGCAGGTCTGGCTTCCTGCTTTGAGATAGCCACAAATTTGGTGTAGTTGTTGACATTCGTTTCAATTTCCGGTGCCAGGATCTCCAGCCCATAGATATCGGCAGCTCTCTTGCTGGCGATGGCAGCACAGTTCCTCAACTTTTTCTCTTTTATCATTTTGGCACTGCCCGCGGTATCATAGCTAGGCATAATTTCGGCTTGCAGTTTACTTAGAAATTCCTCACATTGAGCTAAGGCTTGAGGATGGGAGTAAATCGCTGCTATATTAGCCAACTTTTCCCCCGGCAAAGCCATAAGGCAGTGGCTTACTTTGAGAATAACTTCAGCAAATATGTTAAGAGGATATGCCAATAACAAATCGTAGGTATCATTGATACTGCCGGCTTGAGAGTTCTCCAAGGGGACTACCCCGAATTCAACCTTGTCTTGCGACACGAGTTCGAAGGCGTTCTTCAGTCGGATACACGGCAAGAAATCAATATCGCTGCCAAAAAGCTTCGCCGCAGCATCCTCGCTGAAAGCGCCTCTTTCTCCTTGAAAAGCAACCTTGACCATGAACCTATTGCAAAGTATAGCCTAGACTTACTTGGAAGTGCCACTCTGGCTTGATTAGCCTTGCCAGAAGCGGGGAGAAAATATCATGAAAACGGTAAACAATTCTAACCGCCCCAACCACATACACATAATCAAGATGACTTTGGCTGCGTCGGGAAGCCAGGCATAATCCAAAGTAGGACCCACAGCACCTAAACCGGGCCCGACATTCCCCAGAGTAGCGGCTACTGCCGAAATTGCCGTCTCTATGTTGAGCCCTAAGAAACAGAGTATCACTGAGGCGACAAGAGCTACGAGAATGTATAGAAAGAGGAAAGAGATTATATCTCTGACTATTCCCTCTTGAAGAGGCTTTCGGTTGTATTTCAGCGGAATCACAGCATTTGGGAAAATGGCCTTTCTCATCATTACCCCTGTATGTTTTATCAGGGTTACCACCCGTACGACCTTTATTGCCCCACCGGTCGATCCACCGCAGGCTCCGATGAACATCAAAGCCAGAAGCACCATCTTGGCGCTGGAGTGCCAGGAACCGAAGTCAGCAGTGACAAAGCCAGTGGTAGTCATGATTGAGATTGCCTGAAACATCTCTTGTCTATATGAGCTAAAGTTCTGGGCAACTATTAACAAGATGACAGCGGCCGCAATAACAATGACGTAAAGCCTGAGTTCATCGTCTTTGATTGCCCTCCAGTTTCCACGCAAAACATGATAGTGAACTATGAAGTTCATACCCGCGAGGAACATGAAGGCCATGATGATATACTCAGCCAGGGGATTAGCGTAGGCCCCGATACTTGCCATGGTAGGGGTAAATCCGCCGGTGGAAAGAGTTGAGAAGGAGATGCAAATCGAGTCGAAGAGTGGGAGCCTGGCCCCAAAATAAAGGAGCGCTGTCTCAGCCGCGGTGAAGCCGATGTAAATCGTCCAGAGGAGCCTTGCTGTGGTGCTGAATCGAGGGCGAAGCCTTTCGGGAAACGGACTGGGAAACTCACGGTCAAAGAGCTGAGAGCCTCCTACCCCCAGTCTGGGCAATATGGCAACAAAGAGGGCAATGACCCCCATCCCACCCAGCCATTGAGTAAGACTACGCCATAAGAGGGCACTTCTCGGTAAAGCGAAGAATCCTTCTGTTCCTGAGGTGTTAAGGATGGTGGCCCCAGTGGTAGTGAAGCCAGACATGGCCTCGAAGAAGGCATCGAGAAAACCTAAACCCAGAAATACGTAAGGGAGTGTGCCGAAGAGGGCAATAAGAAGCCAGGTGAAAGCTACTATGGTGAAGCCGTCGGGACGCTCTATTTCCCTTGCGGTTTTGAATCCAAATTCAAGAATTAGTCCGATACCGAGAGTGAGCAGCAGCGAATACAAGTAAATGGGCCACTCACCCTTGCCATCATAAATAGCTACACATAAAGGGAAAATATAGGCTAACGCGAAGTATTTTAGGAATGAGCCAGTTATGTGTAGGGTTAATCCTACCCTTTGGCGAACCATCTATCCATGAACTCGGTCCCCCTTTTGGCAACTTCCCGATTCACGATGAGAGTCAACCAGTCCTTAGGTCGTATCTCTTTATCGTCCCCCAGATATCTTTCCCCTCTTTGTACCACGAGGACCTTTACACCGAGTGGGGTCGCTAGCTCAGAAACACTTCGCCCGACACACTTCATGCCCTCTTCAATCTCTATTTCGAAGATATCCGCCCTCTCGAAGGACAGAAAGTCCTTGACATAAGGCTGTGAAATCAGGCGGTAGATGTGCCTGGCTGCTACCACGTCTGGGTTAACCTGTAAGTTAATTCCAGCCTGCTTGAATGTTTCTACATGTTCGACTTCATCCACAAGGGAAATCACCCTTTTTACCCCCATTTCCTTGGCTATCATACAAATCATCAGGTTTTCCGAGTCATCACCGGCGGCAGCCACAAAGGCATAGGCATTCCTGACTCTGGCCTCTTCGAGCGTGGATTTCTGGCCAGCGTCTCCTGTGATGGCTACAATTTCGGAATTCTCCGCTAATGCAGTGCATTTGGCAGGGTCCCGGTCTATAACCATTACTTCATTCCCTTCCTTAGCGAGGAGCTCTGCCAGATTCTTCCCTATATCACTTAAGCCTGCTATTACGATATACATTGCTTATCTTCGACAGCGAGTCAATTTTGCCATACTTTCAATGAATCACAGAACTAATACTGAAAAAGAGGCTTCAGATGAAGAAGCAAATAAACTTGAACGTCAATCCAGAATGCTGGGCACTCTCCATTTACATACTTTACTATTCCACCGCTTTTAGGCGTCGAACGATTTTACCCTCCCCTAGTATGCTTGTCAAGTACTGAGTTCACAGGGAGACACTTTCCTTTCTTAACTCTTTCAGCCAGGTCAGCGATTTAAGCTCTCGCTGCACAATATATCTTATATACTCGCACAATACCTGCTCCAACTCCTGGGATAATTCCGGCTTTACTTTGACGCGCCTTGAAGTAGCATAATCACAGCTTTGCCACAAACGAAGAACCTTCAAGGCCTCGACCGAAAGGGGAAAAGATGGTCTTGTTGAGATTGTCTCAATCTGCTCGTAGCGGCGATTCTCTTCAGAATGACAGTGAGGGCACAGCAGCCCCCCCTTGCCGGGGCTGAAGAAATTGACTACAGGCTTGAGGGGTGTGTCACAGCTGACACATCGACGCAACTGGGGACGGTAGCCGAGGTAGTGGAGAAGATGCAGCTCAAAATAACGCAATGCAGTCTCATTGCTATCCGGCTCGCTCAACTGGTGCAAGATATCCAGCAGCAAATCAAACAAGGGACGATTCTCGCCGCCCTCGACAGTGAAGGAATCAATAAGCTCCAAGACGTAAAGCCCGCAAGCCATGCGCCATAAATCGCTTTTCAAAGCTAGGAAACCATTTATCGTTTGGCTCTGGGTAACAATATCGAGATTGCGCCCTTTAGCAAGCAACATCAGGCTATGCGTCAATGGTTCTACGTTGCCGCCCAACTTGCTCTTGGGACGACAAGCTCCCTTAGCTACTGCCCGTAACTTGCCAAATTCTGGAGTGTAAATGGTGACAATCTTGTCGAATTCACCCAGCTTGGTTTGTTTTAGGATGATGCCTTGTGTCTGATAATTCCGAGGTGTACCCACCTTAAGCCCAAAACTCTAAATACCGCATACCAGACAAAACCAGATATCTAATCAAAGTTCAAAGTCTCGTTCCTGGCGAGCACCTGGATTCCGGCAAGTATGGTAGAGACTCTCTCCACTGGTGATACCGTTCCTTTCGGTATTATACCCCGTCGCCCAACAACTGTAATCAGGCGCAACCACTGGGTTCTTCACTTACAATTTCTCGGACTGCTTCTCGGCGTGGTTCAACACCAAATTGATGGCGTTGGCGGCGGCAGCAAAGGAGTAGTACACAGGCAACCCACCCGAAATACAACCACGAATAGCAGCCAGAATAGCCTCAGCCTCTTCGGGCATAATACTGGGTTCAATCACCATGGCTACTGGCTTGGGGAGAAGGCCCTGCTTTATGGAGAACCTGCTCATTAGCAGGTTCAGGTGGTCTTCCGAAATCCGAGAAGTTGTGAATTGCCCTGTCCTGACGAATGTGACTATGAAATCAGTTCCTTGCCACCTTGATAGTATGTCGAAGGTTTTGATTACACCCTCAGTGTTCATCATGGCCTGCGAATAATCCACAGGATTTCGCAGGATATTGCCTGCGATGGGAGTAAACTCCCGTATCTGAGCAACGACCTCTGGTGGCAACGGAGGGACTCTCAGCCCTCTCCTTTCGAACTCGTCAGCAATCAGGACGCTTGCTCCACCTCCAGCACCGAATAACACCGCATTCCTGCCTCTGGGAAGCGGCAAGAACAGAAGTGTGGCAAGTACATCGATCATTTCTTCGATACTGCTGACATTGATGATTCCTAGTTGCTTGCAGAGGGCGTCCCAAGTGGTTCGGCTGCCCGCGAGTGAGGCAGTATGACCGGCGGCTGCTCGAGCGCCTCCCTCGGTGGCCCCTCCCTTAAGCAATATCACTGTCTTCTCCTTTGTTGCCTGCTCCATGGCTCTGCGGAATCGTACACCGTCCTTAATCCCTTCGATGTAAAGGGCTATTATTTTAGTGTCTGCGTCATTGGCAAGATATTCGAGCAAATCATTTTCATTAATATCACACGCGTTGCCATAGCTTATGACCTTACTGAAACGAATGCCTCGCAACGCAGCCTGCCTGACCAAATAGATGGAATTCCCACCACTCTGACTAATGACTCCTACCGGGCCGCTTTCTTTGGGGAAAGCTGGACTGAAGGATAAGCGTGACTGGGGGCAGTAGATGCCCATACAGTTGGGGCCGATGATCCTGATCCCTTTCTTGCGGGCGACTTCCGCCAGTTCAGATTCCAGCTTTATTCGCTCTTCCTCACCGGTCTCACTGAAGCCCGCTGTGCAGAAGTGGATTGCCCGGACCCCTTTTTCGGCACATTCTTCTACAAGCCCGGGAGCAACGTGGGCATTGACCAGGCCAATTACGTAGTCGATGTCGCCGGGCACATCTTTAAGGCTGGTATAAACCTTGTGACCTTTGATCTCTCCTCCTTTGGGATTAACGAGATAGAGAGGGCGGTCGAATCCAATTTCCAGAAGCCCCTCCAGGAAAGTGAGCGTCCAATGCCAGGTCTTGGCAGTTGTGATGCCCACAAGGGCGAGCGAATTAGGGTGGAAGAGGAAATCTAGGTCATGCTGACGCATATTCTTCGTACTCCTTGCTCAATAATACTTTGTTAGCTCAGGTGGATGGTGAGGCAAGTTCACGGTAAAGAAGCTGCATGGTTACAATGGCGTGTGACCGATAATTCTTACTACCAAATTTCTTGAGATTGCCATGCTATCTGATGGTGTTCGAGCAAAAAATGCAAGGCTACCTCCGCGGAAGTATAGCAGAGAGTTGGTGGCTTGTAAATGTTGCTCTGAGCCTGAGATCTCCTCTGGGCGAGCTATTTGACAGTCTTTCCAGAAGGCGTATTCGATAGGCTAATTTGATAGGCTAATAAAGATATGGTAAATTATCTAGATTTTGGGAAGACCCAGTAATTGCATCATGCCCTTGCTGCAAGTTAGCAATAACCCAGTCTAGAGTCCCTCAATTCACATCCTAATTAGGAGGCTTGTATTGAATGCAGAGAAAGTAGAAAAATTCGAGCATATTTTTAACCCAAGGACGGTAGCCGTAATAGGAGCTTCCGACAGCGACGGCTTCTCGCAGGCTTTAATGGGCACAAAACTGAGGGATAATCTGTTCTTGGTTAATCCCAAGTATAAGGAACTCCAGGGTAAAAGATGCTACGCCAGCATCTTAGACGTAGAAGACGGGATCGACTATGTTGTCATAGCAGTGCCAGCATTACTCGTCCCCAGAGTATTAGTCGAATGTATAGAAAAAAGAGTAAAAGCCGTCCATGTCTTTACAGCCGGTTTCAGTGAAACTGGAATGGAAGAAAGGAAACTCTTGGAAGACGAGGTGCGGAACATAGCCAAAGGCAAAGTCAGCTTAATTGGTCCCAACTGCATGGGAATATATTGCCCCAAGTCTGGCCTAGCTTTCATTCCCGATGTCTTAGCGGAGGAAGGTCCGGTTGGGGTGATTTCACAAAGTGGCACCTTTGCCGAGCAATTCTTGTCCGTCGGAAGGCTAAGAAATGTGAAGTTCAGCAAGGTTATCAGCTACGGGAATGCCATAGACCTCGACTGTCCCGACTTCTTGGAATACCTGGCGCATGACTCGGAAACCAAGGTTATAGCTTTATATATAGAGGGGACGAAGAACGGCAAGCGTCTCAAAGCAGCAATGACCGAAGCTGCAAAACTGAAGCCAGTACTGGCGCTCAAAGGAGGAGTAACCGAGCACGGCCGCCGGGCAGCATATTCTCACACAGGTTCATTAGCCGGTTCACCAGAAATCTGGAGTTCACTTCTTAGACAGGCCGGGGTAATCCAGGTGGAGAACTTCGACGAACTACTGGACACCAGTTTGGCATTGTCCTGCGTTCCGCTCCCTTCAGGGAAAGGGACCGCTATTATTACCAACTCAGGCGGTTTTAGCGTACTCGAAACTGATTTATGCGTAAAAGCGGGACTGGAAGTCCCTCAGTTCACGAAAGAAACGATAGCTGAATTGCGCAGAATGGTTCCAATAGCAGGAACGAGCATAAATAATCCCTTGGACGCCTGGCCAATATTCTATAACGTGACGGGAACAACCGGGACACTTGCAGACGCTATAAAAACCCTCTCTCGCGACAAGAATATTCATTCCATAGTGTTGCACTTTGATGAAGTGCGTTACCTGCGGCATGTGTTTGGAGAAGCAACGGAGAACTTCCTGAAGGAATTGGTTAAGATTATGGTCCAGGGGTGCAGATATGCTCGAGATGAAATGGGCAAGACCATAATGATTTGCGTTTCACTCGATGCCTACTCGGAAGATGAAGAGGATAGAAGGTATCACTTGCTGGCAAAAAAGGCTTTTGAAGGCGAGCAATTCCCTGTGTATCCTGCACTTGGTGCCTCTATCAAGGCTCTATCCAACTTGTACAGGTACAAGGCGCGGTAC
Source organism: Dehalococcoidia bacterium (assembly GCA_029857995.1). Classification (GTDB taxonomy): domain Bacteria; phylum Chloroflexota; class Dehalococcoidia; order GIF9; family AB-539-J10; genus RBG-13-51-36. The sequence continues at coordinate 2,846 of JAOUFZ010000037.1, read as the reverse complement.
CGCAATCCATAAGATTCTGCCGGCATCGCCAATCGCCAACTTTGTCCGACAAAGTATCGGAGCCTCAGGTTTGTTGAGTCGCAGGACAAATACCAGATGGGGACCAACAGAAACAGCTCCCTATGGATGAGGGCCAATAAACTACTTATTGTAGGACGGGATTTCAGACCAGTCCCATTTTCTGGGCCACTATCTCCCTGTGGAAGTCAGTGTTGCCAAAAGCGATATCCGCGGCCTTGCTTCTCCGGTAATAAAGGGGTATGTCATGATCAGCGCTGGTAGCGATTGCCCCATGTAGTCTCACTGCCCACTTGCTAACATCCTTGTAGACCTCGTTGACATATGCCTTTGCCATAGAGGCTTCTTTAGCGCAGGGGAGTCCCTCCGATTCCATCCAGGCCACTTCATAAACCAGAAAACGGCTGGTTTCCATCGTCGTCCACATGTCAGCCATCTTGTGTTGAAGTGCCTGGAAAGAGCCTATGGATCTCTCATATTGAACCCTTTCTTTGGAATACGCCACGGTCATTTCTACACAGGTCTCTATGGCACCTATGGATTCGGCACACTTAGCGATGGCGCCCTTGCGCAACATCATTTCCACAACGGGCCATCCCTCATCTACTTTACCAAGTATACTTTTCTTGGGCACACTGACGTCCTTGAAACGCACTTCGCATAGCTTATCTGCGGCGGTGGTAGGCATTACCTCACAACTTATTCCTGGAGTTTTGGAGTCGACGATAAACAGGGTGATTCCCTTTTCGGGCGAAGCGCCGTCTTTTGTCCTTGTGACGCAGAGTATGTGGCTGGCAACATGAGCCATTTCCACGAAGAGCTTTGTACCGTTTATTACGAAGTCATTTCCTTTTGGTGTTGCCTTAACGTTGATTCCAGAGGCATCGAAGACGCCTTCGCCTTCGAGAAGAGCCGTGGTAAGAATTAGTTCACCTTGGGCTATCTTGGGAAGTAACTCCTTCTTTTGCTCTTCAGTCCCCGCCTCGAGTATAGGGAAGGTGCTAGTTATGGTAGGGATTAACGGCCCTGGAAGAATATTTCTGCCTATCTCCTCCAGGAGAACAACCAGGTCCTGGAAGGTATAACCCATACCGCCGTATTCTTCAGGTATGATGAGACCCATCCAACCCAGCTCAGCCATCTTCTTCCAGACTTCGGGAGAGTATCCTTCCGTGCTTTGTTCGAGTTTTCTTACCAAGGTCTTGGGACATTCTGTCGTGAGAAAATCCCGTGCCATCTTCTTCAGTATTTCTTGCGTTTCAGTAAATCTAAGATCCATGATTCCTCCTTATCGAAGCTTGGTTTATCTCATCCTGGGCAAGCCTAGGCCGTACCAGGCGATGATATTCCTCTGTATCTCGTTTGTTCCCATGGATACGGTAGTTATGAAATGCTCGTGGAATATCCTCTCCCATACCCCATCTAAAGGAGCCCATCGAGAAGTCTTGACTTGGCCATAAGGCCCTAAAATGTCGGTAGCTAGAAAAGCAAAACGTTCGCCCAGTTCACTGAAGAAAATTTTACCTGCTGAGGCATCCATCAGAGACATTTCGTTTCTGTTCTGTAAATCGGCGACACGGTATGCCAGGGCGCGGGCCGCCTCTAATTGGCAGGCCACCTCAGCCAGCCGATTACGAACAAGCGGGTTCCTGGCCAGTGGCTGCCCGTGTCGTTTGGTTTTATTGCAGAATTCTACTAGGTCTTCTAGCCCGCGAATCATGGTCATGATTTCGTTTATGCCAGATCTCTCGAAACCAGCCAAAAGATTTACGACAGCCCAGCCTTCGTGTTCTTGACCGACAATATTTTTGGCTGGCACATGAACATCGTCGAAATAAACCTCGCAATAAGGAGCGTGGCCATCGAGGTAAGGAATTGGCCTTATTGTTATCCCCGGCGTCTTCATATCGAGTAGAATGAAGGTCATGTTGTGATGCTTTTTGGCAGCCGGGTCTGTCTTGAATACGCCGAAGCCCCAATCAGCTCTGTGAGCGCCCGTATTCCAGGTTTTCTGACCATTTATAACGTACTCGTCGCCCTTTTTTATTGCTGTTGTAGACAGAGAAGCAAGGTCTGAGCCGGCATTGGGCTCGCTCCATAGCTCACACCACATGACTTCTCCCCGAGCAATAGGTGGCAGGAATTCCTTCTTTATTTCTTCACTGGCGGCCTGTAGCAAGGTTGGGGCAAGCATTTGCACCCCAAAAATATCTACTCCGGGAATGCCATAGTATCCTCTCGCTTCGGCAAAGAGGACGCGATCCATCATGTCGCCTTTGCCGCCATGCTCGGGAGGCCAGCCTAAGGCAAGCCATCCCTTCTTGGCGAATTCCTGGGCACAATGCAGGTTGTACTCCCAACACTTGTCATCTTCATAGATGGTCTCAAATCCCAGAAACTTTGGCGGTCTCCTCTTTTCGAGTTCTTTACATACGTCATAGAACTCTTGTTTGCGGCCTTTTTGTTCATCTGTAAGGGCAAGGTCCATATACACCTCCTTTGGTTTGAAAATATTACGATAGTGCCACTCGTATCGGCGCCTTATTTTAGATTGTGTCGAGGAAATTGTCAAAGGGCTTATGACAGTACGAGCCGGAAGACAAAAATTGAAAAGAGAGGAGGTTCTGCCGCTGTGGCTAAAGGTCAAGAAAATGAAACCCACGCCCCCGTTGGGACTTAAGGATTATGTTTGATGAGGCCAGAAACCGCTCGCAAGGACTAAAAAGCCCTTTCCTGAGGATTACCGCCCTCCTCGGAAACCGCGCCAGAGCTGTGGATATGATTTGGGTCTGGGAACCCCCGGGAATTGGCTGTTATCAATCCTAATT
>JAOUFZ010000036.1 GCA_029857995.1 Dehalococcoidia bacterium | reverse complement strand
ACAGGCTGGCCATAAATCAGGGCGCTCAGCGGCTTGAACAGGGCGGCGATCACTGCAATACAGAATGCGAGCTTGGGCCGCCGATAGGTGACGACAAATGCTGCCATGATTGCCATGCCGAAGCCTCCGGTGATTGCTCCTTTGTAGGCGAAATGGACAAGGTGTAAAGCCCCACCCAGAGTGGCCTCCACAAGCCCCCAGATCGAGCCAAAGACCAGAATCCCGATGGCTACATGCAAGATGCCTCCTGACTCTGACACTGTCTTGAGTTTTCTCAATGCCTGCATCTTCTAGCTCCTTTCCCCAGGTTACCATTGAGAATATCACGCAGCCTATTGCCAGTCAAGAGGCAAGGGCTCTCTGCTAACTGTGGGCAAATAGCTTAGGACCGCGACGAACCTCACGAGCAGTTTCCTCCAATAAACCTCTACATTTTGACAGCGGGGAGTGATATAGTGTAGACTGCAAATTCACAATTTTGGAGAGGCTGGACTATACTTTCAGAAAGGAGAAAAATTATGAGTCATCAATTAGGTATTCCTAAAGCAGCGCTGAACTCGCTCATCCAACTGGTGGATCACAACGCCCAAGTCAAGCCGGGCATGGAGGTCCTCATCGGGGCCCACATTGACGGCGCCTATGGCAGCGACAACTTGGTCGATCCGGTGGCCGTCAGTTGGGTCCAGTCTGTGGTTCAGTCGCGGGGCGCCAATTGCTCGGTCCTTTGGATCGACGAGATCATGAAGAAGCACGAGTGGCGCGTGCCGCCCATCCTCAAGGGTGCTATTGCCAAAGCCGATCTGTTCATCAACTTCTCTCTCGACCTGGCCATCGAAGAGAATGCAGAGTTTCGGAGTTACATCGAAGAAACGAAGACCTGGTACGTGCGCATGTTCCCCGTCACCACCTCGCTCCTGATGAGCGAGTGGGCCCAGACGCCGCATGAGCTCGTGGTCATGGTCCGCCACGTCAGCTCCGATCCCTTCATGAACCACATGGCCAAGTTCGTCATGACCGATCCCAACGGCACGGAGCTTGAAGGCAACATTCTCGATCCGGTGAAGCGCGAGGGCATCCCCGGCATGGCCTACAACTCCTGGCGTAGGGACCATAGCCACTACATACCTTGGCCTGAGTGGGTCCACCCGCCGGTCAACTGCAAGAACGTAAACGGCGTCCTCTTCTTCGACTGCATGCTTCCCTATTGGTCGCGCTACATCGGCATAGCCCCGGCCTGGGAGGAACCGGTCCGCGTGGATGTCAAGGACAACAAGATGGTCAAGATCTCTGGCGGCAAGGAAGCCGACGCGATTAGTCGCACCCTGAAGGAGCTGGAAGGCAAGGTCGGCGACGGCATGCAAAAGTTCGATACCTTCCACTTCGGTATCCACCCGAACGCGAAGGTCACGAAAGACCAGTGCCCGAACGAGATTTACAGGCGGATAATCGACCACTCGCACTTCTCCAATATGCACTGGCACCTCGGCTCAGCGCCGGCCAATGAGAAGTACAATTTCTATCCGCACGTCACCGCCGACATCCGCAACTGCACTCTCAAGATCGCCGACAAGCTTGCGTGGGATAACGGCTACATGATGTGCCTGCAGGATAAGAAAGTGCTCGAGGTTGCAGCTAAGTATCCAGATCTTCCTGGCATACCTGAAAGACTCTAGGAACTCTAAGGTATAGAAAGGAGAAGAGACATGAGTAAAGGAAAAAAGCTGATTGCGTACGTTGGACGCAATCACGTTGCTAATTTTGAGGGTGGAGGCATCTCTGTCTTCGAATTGAGCGCAGATGGAAGCAGTATCACCCCCCTTCCCGGCGGTGTGGAGGATATGCCGAAGAGGGCTGGGTATCTCACCTATGCACCAAAATATAGAGTCCTCTATTCGGTTGACGAAAGGAAAACCGATGGACGAGGACCTAGGAAACCGGCCTCTGGCGTACTATCTTTCAAGGTAGATCCGGAGTCCGGAAAGCTGACCTTTCTGAACAAGCAACCTACTGCAGGAGCGATGCCGGCCTCTATCACCGTATTCGAAGAAAAGAAGCTCCTCTTCACCGCGAACCATGGCTTCTTCGATCATGTGGTAAAAGTGGTCGAAGCTGCTGATGGCAAGTGGGTGGAGAAGTTCGAATATGACGATTCGACAGTAGTCCAGTACGGTATTAACGATGACGGCTCCATCGGCGACATTCAGGACGTGTCTGTATTAACCGGATATGGCACTGATCCGAACGATTCCCCTCAGGGCGGAGGCCACGCGCAGGCCAGTCCTCACGCGCACATCGTCGTGATTGACCCTTCAGGAAAGTTCCTGGTGGTGTGCGAGAAGGCAGGGGAGCGGATCTACGTCTTCCGGATCGGTGGGAAAAGACTAGAACTCGCCTATGTTTACCAGTGCCCGGCGGGAACCGGTCCCAGACATGCTGCTTTTGATAGTAAAGGACGCATATTCATGACATGCGAGTTCTCTTCTGAACTCTGGTCCTTCGACTTCGATGCCTCCTCCGGGGCGTTGCGGTTCATCGACAAGCAATCGACGCTTTCCGGGTTCAAGGGACGTAACGAGACGGCTACCTTGCAGGTGCATCCGAATGGCCGCTTCGTGTATATGAACAACCGTGGACAAGATGACGTCGTATGGTTCAGTATCTCTGAGGATGGTCATCTCAAGAAGGAGGGACGGGTTGAGCTCAGCAAATCTGAGGATCCTAAAGATGCAACACGCTGTATGACGCTCTCGCCCTCAGGCGCATTCCTGCTCGTCCCGGATCGCCCGGCGGATGTGATACGGTCATATGCAGTAGATCCGAATGATGGGAGCCTGAAGGCCCTGACGGAAGTTCCAATTTCCAACCCGGTCTTCATCCTCTTTGTCGAACTCTAACCAGCCTGACCACTTTATATTCTGATATAGGAGGAGATTATCAATGATAATCGACAGTAACATGCACTGGCTTCCTGAGAATCTATTCGATGATGAGGCTCTGCTGGAGTCTTTCCTCAACGTGGTCCCGAGACAGTATGGCATCCATGCCAGCCTTGCGCCCATTCCGGACAAGAATCTCAGACAGATTGTAATTGAACAACCAAAGGGCTGCCAGATACTTAACTATGCCGAAAATCAGTACAGTTCTGCGGAACAAATCAAGGATATGAACGAAAATGGGATTGATAAAGGTATGTTGAGGATACCCTGCTGGCAAGAGTGGCTTGATCTGGAAACCTGTATAAAACTGAACAACGCTATTGCAGACCAGCTAAAAGCGAATCCTGGCAGGTTTTTGGCTCTGGCAGTTGTTCCGCCGTGGGGCACCAAAGGCAGCCTGAAAGAACTGGAAAGGTGTATTAAAGAGCTCGGATTCAGCGGTGTTCAGATGGCGGCGCACTACGGAAACCTGTATCTAGATGAAGAGGAATTTAAGCCGCATTTTAAGAAGATTAATGAGTTGAATATACCGGTTGTCGTACACCACACACCCCTGCCGGTCGACTTTATGTCTATATGTAAATACACTAACCTACGCCGGCAATATGGACGGTGTGTAGCCCAGGCTACGGCCGTGGGTAGAGAATTATTCAGCGGTATGTTTGATGAGTTTCCCAATCTAAAGATGATTCATTCAATGCTGGGTGGCGGGTTCTTTGCCTATAGTAATATGTTGGCTCCCAAAATTACCGGAAAAGATGCTGTACAAAGATTCCAGACCGGAGGTGAAAAAATCAACCAGTATCTGGAAAACAACATTTACTTTGATACCTCTGGTTCTATACAGTGGGGTAAAACCCAGCTGGAATGTGCAGTAAAAGTACTGGGTGCCGATCATATCCTGTACGGAAGCTCCTACCCGATAAGGCGTGACTGGTTCACTCAAGGTGTTGCGTTTGTTAAGAACCTGGACATTGATGACGAATCCAAATCGGTGATCCTGAGTAAAAACGCTATCCGGTTATTTAATATCAAATAGCAGATAGATTCCTATTTCGTCAGCCTGTTAATACGGGTTGGCGCGAGAGCATGGACACAGGCCCCGGCTCTTTGTTTATGGCGGTCTTGCTTTGGGTAACTGGACAAATATAGAGGGAACGCATGTTTAAAGTTTGTATTACGCTAAATGGGTTAATACCCCTATCTACAATGGACAAGAGCTCCGGGAGGGTAATATTATTCCCGGCAATGCCATCATTGAAGAACCTACAACTACAACCGTAATTCCGGCAGGCCATAGCTGCCGTGTTGACGAGTTCGGGAATTTCTTGATTTTTAGAAATGAATGAGCTAACATTATAGGTTTATTCTAAGAGCGAGGTAACACGTAGGTTTTTCCAAAAAAGGGTTGTCAATTCCCCCTCATCTTAAGGGGCAGATTATTGGAAGAACCAAACTATTACAGAAGTTGGTGATAGCTCAAATAGAATGAAGATGCCCGGTGGCAACAGGCAAATTTGTCCAGGGATTTTTCCTGTCAACTACGGAATCTTAATAGAACCTTAACATTTATCTGCTATGATTAGACTTGAATCAGGGCGATGTTTTCCGCCAGCTTCCTTTGTTTCCGGTTGCCCGAGGGTTGCTTCGGCGGGAAACAAGAACCGAAGAGGGAAATCGGTGCGCCCCTGCGCGAAGCTGAACAGCCCTAGCTCAGGTTGTTTGGCAATGTAGTTGCCCCGATTCATCGGGCAATCGGGTCTGATTGCATCGGGGCAACTAGAGGACCATAGAGGTGCAGTACTTTCGAAACTGGTGCTGGCGAAACGCACTACGCCGGAAGTTGAACGGAGGCCGAAATTGAAGAGCAATAGTTACGAAGGAGGTGATGAGCAGCGCAAAAGACTATTGAAGTTTAGGATAACGAAGAAGATCTAGTAATATAGAAAAAGGAGGAAACAGTTTTGAAGAAATTACTTTTTATCGCATTAGCAGTGGTCCTGGCTTTGAGCGTGGCCCTTGTCGGCTGTAATGCTCCTACTGACTACACTCTCACTATCGCCAGTACCAGTGGAGGATCAGTCTTTCCTGCCGCGGGCGACCATACCTATGGCTCAGGTCAGACTGTCAACATAAAGGCGACTCCAGCAAGTGAATACTACCAGTTCGTCAACTGGACTGGCGATGTGGGCACCGTCGACGATGTTAATGCTGCCGAGACCACCGTCACTATGAACGGCGACTACTCCATAACGGCCAACTTCGAGGCGCTGCCCTGGGACTCCACGGTAACTTTAACGTTCCATGCCACCATAAGTGACAGGGCTTCTATAGTTGAGTTTGTTTATAGGCCGTGGATCGATGAGTTGAAGGCTCTTACCGGCACTCAGGGTGGAAAGTTTGACGTGGTTGAGACATACGGTGATGCGCCTTTCGACGCAACGGCGAGCTTGTCGGCTATAAGCACAGGCACTGTCGACATGGGCCAGTTATCTGGCGACACCTTCCATTTGGGAGGTATTGGCTTTCTGCCTTTCTTCTTCCCTGACATGGAAAGCGCCGCATATGCCACATACCATCTGTGGACAGAGGGTAATGGGAAGTGGGACGCAAACCACCAATTATCGGATGTCAAGATCCTGATCAGCACTCCGCTGTGGGGCATGCAATGGTGGGGTAACGTCGACGTTAGAACGCCGGACGACGTAGAGGGCGTGAAGGTTCGATCTGAAGCGAACGAAGGTCCGGCGCTTCTGGCCCTCGGGGCAATCCCGGTTCAACTAGGTACCAGTGACCTAGGGACGGCTCTGCAGACGGGTACTGTGGAGGGCTGCTTCTTCACCTATTCGGGAATCGGTGGATTTTCTGGAGTGGGTCCCAATACACAATATACTACCGAGGTGAACCTGTACTACAGGTCGTATTCCTTAGCCATGAATAGAGACGTCTATGACGCTTTACCCGCGGAAGCCAGGGAGGCACTCGACTCAATCTGCGGGGCGGAAAGATCTATGTATTGGGCTGCACAGCATAAGGCAGGCGAGGCAGACGCGAAGGACGAGACAATCACAGGACCTATGTTCCCGCCGCCGGCCCACCCAGAGTGGGGCAGAACCCCCTACGAGCCTACGCCAGCAGAACTCCAGCTTTGGGAAGATGCTACCGCGAATGTCGCTGGCGACTGGGCAACATACATGACCGGTACTCTTGGGTTCGATGGTGCGGGTATATTGGCCCGGGCCCAAGCGCTTATTGCAGCGGCACCATAAGACAAGGTAACCGGTAAGCTCTTCCAGCAGACCTGGAGAGCCTTCCGGTTTGTCGGCCTGGCATTGCAGGTTGACGCGGGAGCCGGGGCAGGGAGCCCCGGCTCTCCATTTATCGCGGTCTTGCTTCAGGTAGCTGGACAAATATAACCGGACTGGAATCGACGACAGGTAACCCTTTTTCCTATCTCGATATCGTCTGTGACATGCTCTTGAAAGTGGTATTTGACGTTTTCGGCCACAGGGTTGCTAAGCCCGAGATAGTGAGGTTGAGTCCAGTAGTAAATCACAGATTTGCAGGTTTTCAGCCAAATGCTATGAAATTCCCGAAAAACCTGCGGAGGCTGGCCTTGTTTCTCACCATGCTTATAGTTATAATGGGCGCAACTGTACGTGAATCCTGTAACCTTGCAGCGTTACCAGTGTCATCCTGTATACAATAACAGTGCTTATGAAAAGTTTGCAGCCGCTGCATTGAATTCGGCGGGATAACGAAAAAGGGCAGTAAACTAAATAGAGAAAGAGAGGAAAGATGTTGGCAGAAGAAGGCGAAACCAAGGGAAAATCTGATTCCTTGAAGTTGAATGTTTCTGGTGACAGGACTGTCATCAAGTCCTTGGCTCTAGGGGGTTTGCTTGGAGGGGGTGGAGAGTGTTTTGTAGACGTCAAAGATGGCAAAGTGCTTCGTGTCAGGCCGTTTCGTTATGACTGGAAGTATGACCGTGAGAAGTTGAATGCCTGGAAGATAGTAAGGAACGGCAAGACTCTTGAGCCTCGTTTTCAGTCGTTGCCCAGTCCGTTTTCACTGGCGTACAAAAAGCGGACCTATTCTCCCGCGCGCATCAGGTATCCTCTCATACGGGTTGACTGGGACCCCAGAGGAGAGAGGAACCCACAGAACCGTGGCAAGAGCAAGTACAGGAGGATTTCCTGGGAAGAGGCTCTGGAGATTATTGCTTCCGAGGTGAGGAGGATTCACAAGGAGTATGGTCCTTTGGGCATTTTAGTGCAGGGGGACGGTCACGGGGAGTGTAAGACCATACATACACCCCATGGTCATTCTGCCAGGTTGTTTGACATGATGGGTGGATTTACCCAACAGGTAAGAAACCCGGACAGCTGGGAAGGCTGGTATTGGGGGACGAAGCATGTCTGGGGTCAGGGATTTCAGGGCATGATGTCTCCGGCCACCAACTGTTTGAAAGACATAACAGAAAACAGTGACATGGCATTGTTTTGGGGTGGCGACCCGGAGACGAACCCATGGGGCTTTACCGGGCAGAATGCCACCCGCATTTGTTTTTTCTGGAGAGAGGTTGGCATCAAGCAGGTGTACATCTGCCCTGATTTAAACTATGGTGCTGCTATTCATGCCGACAAGTGGATACCGGTGCTGCCCAACACCGATGCCGCCTTGCAGTTGGCAATTATATATTTATGGATAATCGAAGGCACCTATGACAAGGAATACGTAAGGACCCATACGGTTGGTTTTGATAAGCTTGCCGCTTATATTATGGGGGAAGAGGACGGTATTGCCAAGACGCCCGAGTGGGCTTCGCAGAAATGTGGTGTGCCAGAGTGGACCATCAAGGCTTTGGCCAGGGAGTTTGCCCGCCTGACCACATCCATAGTGCACTATTTTGGCGGCGGTATGATCAGGGGACCGTATTCGCACGAAGCGGGTCGTTTGGAGAGTGTCTTGCTGGCCATGCAGGGTCTCGGTGGCCCCGGTGTTCACCAGTGGCAGATCAGCTATTTGGGCATGCCCCGGGCCGAGGGACTTAGGAGCACGCGTTTTTTCAATCCCCAGCTCAGCGAGCGCTTGAAGGTACCCTGCCGCACCACCATGGACGCCTGGGGCAAGCAGATGATTCCCAAGACTTTGATCCAGGAGGCTATTTTGAACCCGCCGCTTACCTTCTATGGCAGCGGAGGGCAGGAGTCCCAGGTGGAGGATCAGTTCATCAAATATACCTATCCCATACCGAAGGACCGGGGTGGCACCGAGATTCACATGGTCTGGACGGACACTCCCTGCCGGATTACCTGCTGGAACCACGGCAACAGGACGGTGGAAGCCTTTCGCAGTCCGAAGATAGAGTGCGTGGTGGCTCAGCATCCCTGGCTGGAGAACGACTGCCTTCTGGCCGACATCATTCTTCCTGCCAACACCACCATGGAAGTGGAAGATATAGTCACCAACATCAGGCAGGGTCCCCAGTTTCAAAGCGTGGCTATTCAGGAGCAGGCCATTGAGCCGATTGGTGAATCCAAAAGCGACTATGAGATCGTTCTTGAGGTAGCCAGGAAGCTGGGACTGGAAGACAAGTTCAGCGAAGGCAAGACCACTGAAGATTTGCAGAAACAGGTGTTTGAGGACATGAAATTGCCCGTCAGCTGGGAGGAGTTTAAGGACAAGAAGTACTATGTCTTTCCGGTGGCTGGGGACTGGGAAGTTGATCCACCAGGTTTCCGCAAGTTCTACGAGGACCCCGAGAAAAACCCGCTGCCCACGCCCTCGGGCAAGCTCGAGATTTACTCCGAGCGTTTGGCCAGGCACTTCCCCTGTGACCAGGAGAGGCCACCTTACCCGAAGTGGGTGGATAAGGGCATCATGCATGACGAGAATCTTTCCAGTGACCGAGCCGACATGTTCCCGCTGCTTCTTATGTCCAACCACGGCCGCTGGCGGGTGCATTCCCAGGCCGACGATATTTCCTGGACGCGTGAGGCACTGACCTGCAAGGTGACCGGTGCCGACGGTTACAAGTACGAGCCGGTCTGGATCCATCCTAAAGAAGCCGAGAAGCGGGGTATCAAGACCGGTGATATCGTCAAGGTATTCAACGAAAGGGGCATAGTGCTTTGCGGTGCCCTGGTCTGGGAGAGAATCCGGGAAGGTGTGGCTTACGTGGATCACGGTGCGCGTTACGACCCCGTTATTCCGGGCAGGGTTGACCGCGGCGGGGCCATTAACACCATTTCCCCACTGGGCATAACCTCAAGAAACGCCGTCGGGATGGCGACGAGCGGCTTTCTGGTTGACGTTGAGAAGGTCAAGCTTGAAGAGTGGGAAAGGTGGCGCGAGGAAAACCCTGCGGCTTTTGAAAGAGAGTATGATGCGGCTGCCGGGCTGCGTTTTGACGGCTGGATTGTAGGGAGTGCGCAATAGATGAAAGTATTTGTTATAGACCTGTCGATATGTAACGGTTGTTACTCCTGCCAGATAGTATGCAAGGACGAGCATGTGGGCAACGACTGGACTCCCTATGCCAAGCCGCAGCCGGATACCGGCCAGTTTTGGGTGAAGCTTCTTGAGGAAGTCAGGGGCACCGTTCCCAAAGTCAGGGTGGCCTACCGGCCGCATTTGTGCATGCACTGCGATGAAGCACCATGCATCCCAGCCTGTCAACGCAACGCAATACACAAAAGGGAAGACGGGATAGTAATCATCGACCCGGAGAAATGCGCCGGGCATAGAAATTGCATTGATGCCTGCCCGTATGGTGTCATCTACTTCAACGAGGACCTGAACATCGCTCAGAAATGCACCGGTTGCGCCCATCTGCTGGATAACGGCTGGAGTAAACCGCGGTGTGCCGATGCCTGTCCCACCGAGGCGATAAAATTCGGCGAAGAGTCTGAATTCGCCGAGCTAATTGCCAGGGCCGAGGTTATCCGTCCCGAGTGGGGCGTGAAGCCGCGAGTGTATTACTTGAACATCATGAAGCGTTTTGTTGCCGGCACCGTTTACGACCCGCAGCAGAAAGAGGTAGTCATCGGAGCTATCTGCACCCTGACCGACACCAAAAGCGGCGAAAAGTCTACGGTCTCCACCGACAACTTCGGTGATTTCTGGCCCAAGGGCCTGCCCGACAACGGCGGCTATAATTTGCAGATCGAAAAAGACGGTATAGTAAAAGCATTCGAGAACATCAGCACCAAAAATGATGTCAACCTGGGCGATATCCCGCTGACTTGAGTAAACCCCGGGCTGGCATTCTCGACGATTCTTTCAGAAAACCTGAATGTTAACAGGATTCTAACATTTAGGTGTTACCATTATTGTGATTATGGGTTGGCAAGGGGCGGCGATTTTCCAGAAACTAAACTGCTATTCCCGATCGTCACAGCGTCGGAGTTTTCCGCCAGTTTTTTGGTCTCCCTTTGCCCCAGAGTTACTGTGGCGCGAAACAGAAGTAGTTGGCCGGGTAACTGCAAAGATCTGGGGTACAAGGCTTGCGAAATGCCCAAACCAAAACTCGGCAGCCTTGATCCCAAAAGAAGGAGGTGAATAGCGGCGTACATCATTAAAGTCTAGGAGAACGGAGAAAATCTTAAAGAAAGGAGGAAGTAGTTGTGAAGAAGTTTTTGGCAATTTTGTTAGCTGTGGCGCTAGCTCTCAGCATAGGTCTCATCGGCTGTAATGGGGAAGAGGAGGAGGAAGCTATAACACTCCTCTACGGTGACCAGAACCCGGAGGGTGGCTGGGCTGTGGAGCAAGCAGCAAAGCCCTGGCTCGCGGCAATTGAACAGGTCACTGACGGCGCGGTTGAGATAGAACCATACTGGGCCCAGACCTTAGCCGCCGGGCCGGACTTGTGGGAAGCCGTAGAAGCCGGTACCGCCGATTTCGCCTGGTGTTTTCACGGCTATTGGGCAGGCATGACTCCACTGGCCGATGTTGTAT
>JAOUFZ010000194.1 GCA_029857995.1 Dehalococcoidia bacterium | reverse complement strand
GTTCGTTTTCCTTTATAGAATATGAGGGTCAAGGGAAGGAAGTCATGGAGGGCCTGGTGATAATACGCAGCCTGGATAAGCAACTAATGCTCCAGGAAATTGAGCAGGGCAAAGACTTCCTGTTCAGGGCAATGGATGAAGACGAGCACGGGTTCTACAAAAGGTACGACACTGAGAGTGATTACTTCGGGAGCCGGCTCTACACTGTATATTCGGCTTCGATTATATATACGCTTCTGAAAGTCTATGATTTCGACCATGACGAGCGGATACTGGGAGGCATACCGGAATGGGGAGATTTCCTGCTTTCGATGCAAAGCAAAGATGAAGAAACGTATGGTGCATTCCATTATTCGTATTATCCCTCAAGCGGCACAAAAGAAGGGAGCTTTCCCGTTGGTACTACAGCATTAAGCATATTCACGTTGTTAGATTTATATGAGCGCACTGGTGACTCCAGGTATTTGGAATCGGCAAAACTGGGTGGTGACTGGCTAACTACTATGCAGAGACCTGATGGAGTTATGTACGCATATCAAAACCTGTCGGGTGGTGAATGGGTTTATGGTGACCAGGAATCACTTCTCTACAATGGTCAAGTTCTTTCTGCCCTTTCCCGGCTCTACATAGCTACCGGAGAGACAAGATACTATGACACTGCACAAAAGATTGCCCAGCACTTCTCGGCAAGAGTTGAAAAAGAGGGCTGTTTTCTGGGGGACGACTACCGCTGGCCAAACCCGATCTCAAGTGCCTGGGTAGCCATGTCTTTGCTTGATTTCTACAAAATAGACAAGGAGGATTACTGCAAAAACATAATTCTTAAATGCAGCGGCGAACTTCTGGAAAAACAGGCGAAGAACCTAAGTAATCCCCTCTATAGTGGAAGCTGGTACCGGGCATATTCCACCAGCGGAAACGGCTGGCTGGCTGAAGTGATGATGACAATGTACAGGTTCTGCCAGGAACAGAACATGGACGGATGTGATAAATACAAAGAGGCGATAATAAGAGTAATACGGTGGATTATTCAGAACACTTATTCAGAAGAAAATACCTTTTTCCTCAAAGAGCCCGAAAAAGCAATAGGTGGCATTTTCTGGAACTATGAAGATAGATACGTTAGAACCGATTCATTGTGTCATGCACTGAATGCATATGCCGGCATGATGGACGATTGGGAAGACGGAACCCTACTTTCACTTCCAGAGCAGTCGATCGGCGTAATCTTGAACCGACTAAGAGGATGACCCGTTTGGTAATGCTACTAAACGATATTTCCAGCGGCTAAGCCCCTGCATTCTTGACTGCAAAAGACCACATCGCCAGAAGAGTCATTACTGGCCCAGAAGCTGCCAACACGATTACATTGTGCCAAAAGTGTCATCGTATGCCTAAACAGGTTAATATTCAACGGAGAACTGGATGGCGCCCCTGGCATTGGCTGGCGAATTGCGGTGACCCCGTGGGTAGCAGGGTTAGTTTCGCCAAGACATCAATCCAACTAGGTAGTCCCCCCACCCTCGGGAGTATTCTGGGGACACAATACCTAATTCGTAGCGAGCTTAATCAGTATAGTGTTCCTGAAATTCGCAAGAAAGCTTGTTTCTTGCTACAATTGAGCGCCGAACAATGGGCTACTACTCAGGCGTAGATATTGGCTCTGTCAATGCTAAGCTGGCACTCATAGATGAGAAGGGCAGGGTCGTTCAGTTTGATACCGAGAAGGTGACTTCCAGCCCCAGAGCCGCCGTCAACTCGCTTATCGCCAGACTTGGCGAGAAGCTCAATCTCAAAGAAATTATCGCTGCCGGCGTATCCGGCTCCGGCAGGGCTGTTATCCCCAAGGATCTTGGTTGGACGGAATACAGCAGCTCACTGGCGATTGCCTCCGGGCTGCTCCATGGTTATCCCGAGGTTAAGACTATCATACAAATCGGCGGTCAGAGCACCCTGGTGATAGAGCTGGAAGATGGCTTGAAAAAGCCGTGGAAGGTGGAATCCAATCCTCTTTGTGCTGCCGGCACGGGAAGATTTCTGGAGCAACAGGCATACCGGATTGGCATCAGCATGGAGGACTTCGCCAGCCTGGCACTGAAGTTTGAAGGCACTGCGCCCAGGATAGCTGCCCGGTGCAGCGTCTTTGCCAAAACCGACCTTATCCACCTGCAGCAGAAGGGCGCTCCGCTGGATGCCATGCTGTACGCGCTGTGCGAAAGCGTGGCTCGAATGGTCGCCTCTCTGAAAAAAGGGACTTTCCAGGAGCCTGTCTATTTTGTCGGCGGCGTCGCTGCCAATCCGGCCGTAGCTAGATCCCTCAACGATATGATTTCTGGCCGGAATGGCCATCCCGTGGACGTAATCATCCCTGAAAATTACCTTCACATGGAATCCCTGGGTTCGGCATTACTTTCGATAGGGAAGACCTCCCGCAGTGTTAAGCTGTCGGAGACGGAGGGCAAGCAGCGCTATTTTGAAATGCCCAAGCTGGAAATTGTTGCCGTTCAGGAAAGAAAAGATAGCCTGAGGATAGAAGAACAATGCGTCGGCTACCTCGGGGTTGATGTGGGCTCCACCAGCACCAAGGCTGTGATAATGGATGAGTCAGGAACGCGATTGCTGGCGAAGAA
>JAOUFZ010000035.1 GCA_029857995.1 Dehalococcoidia bacterium | reverse complement strand
AGCACCAGGGAGATTGGAAAGCCCTTCCAGTATTGCTTTGCGCGATAAATTTATCCTACCAGAATTGTCAATCCCGATGACCTTCACCATTACCTCATCACCCACTTTAACCACATCTTCGACCTGCGGCACATGGTAGTTGGCAAGCTCGCTAATATGGACAAGGCCTTCCTTCCCCGGCAGGATTTCCACCATGGCACCAAAATTGAACAGCCTGGTTACTTTCCCAGTGTAAATTTCTCCCTGCGCCACTTCGCGAGTTAAGTCCTGAATTATTTTAATTGCTTTCTGGGCTGCCTCTTCGTTTGGAGAGCCAACGAGAACCTTACCATCGTTATTTATGTCTATAGTTGTCTTGGTTTCCTCTATAATAGACCTTATAACCCTACCCCCAGGACCGATGACACTCCCAATCTTACTCTGATCAATCGTCATTTCATACATCCTGGGAGCATAGGGACTGAGTTCAGAGCGACTAGCAGTGATAGCTAAACCCATTTTCTCCAGTATTTCCAACCTTGCCTCACGAGCCTGACTTAAGGCTTCAGCCAGGATGTCATAACGTATCCCTTGAAGCTTAGTATCGAGCTGTGAAGCAGTGAGACCGTGAGCTGTGCCAGCAACTTTGAAATCCATGTCACCATAGGCATCTTCCATACCCACAATATCAGTTAGAACAACATAGTTCCCATCCTTTCCCGTAACTAACCCCATGGCTATCCCAGCCACAGGCGCCTTTATAGGCACACCGGCATCCATCAGGGAGAGGGTCGAAGCACAGGCGCTAGCCATGGATGTGCTTCCGTAAGAACTAAGTACCTCGGAGACCAGGCGTATAGTGTAAGGAAAATCGTCCTCCGCTGGCAGTACTGATGCAATAGCCCGTTCCACCAAGGCGCCATGCCCGATCTCGCGCCTCCCTGTTGTTCCTATTCGTTTCACCTCACCAGTAGAAAAGGGAGGGAAATTATAGTGATGCATAAAGCGTTTAGTTTCCTCCAGCCCTAAGCCATCCAATAACTGCTCCCGCCTTCTAGACCCCAGAGTGGTAATAGTCAACACCTGTGTTTCCCCACGGGCAAATAATCCTGAGCCATGGGTGCGAGGAAGAATACCAACTTCACAGCTAATAGGACGAATTTGGTTGGTTTGGCGACCGTCCAGGTGCCGCCTCGTCTGCAATATTTTTCCCCTTACTGCAGCTTTAAGCTGGGCTTCAAAAGCAAAATTTATTTCATCCTCAGAAGAAGAATCAAGCAACTTATCCCTTACTTCTTTCTTGAGAGACGTCAAAGCCTTATCTCTTTGCAGTTTCCCTGGTTCCTCTAGAACCTGGCTTAATTTCTCACCAAGTATGGAAGCGATTTGAGATGAAAGCTCAGGAGCAAGTTCCTTAGATTTGATTTCTATCTTGGCTTTGCCATAAGTTCGCTGTAGCTCTTCCTGAAGCTTAATGACCTCCTGATTCGCCTCGTGTCCCAACTTAATCGCCTCGAGCAGTATTTCTTCGGAAACCTCTTTGGCAGCTGCTTCCATCATCACAATGTCTCTACCAGTGCTAGCAACGACCACATCGAGCAAGCTATTCTCTATTTGAGCTAAGGGAGGATTCACGACTAGAGCATCGTTTATATAGCCAACATGCACCGCAGATATCGGACCAAAGAACGGGATATCGGATAATGTCAAGGCTGCCGAAGCGCCAATAAGGGCACAAATATCGGGGTCATTTTCCTGGTCAACAGATAGCACTGTCGCTATTACCTGAACATCATAATGAAACTCCTTGGAAAGAAGAGGGCGCAGAGAGCGATCGATGAGCCGGCTGGTTATAACTGCTTCCTCAGTAGGGCGTCCTTCCCGCCTGATGAAGCTGCCCGGTATTTTGCCCGCAGCATAGAGCCTCTCCTCATAATCCACCGTCAGAGGAACAAAATCTATCCCCTCTCGGGGTTCAGACCCTGAACAGGCAGTAGCTAAAACAACCGTGTCGCCATATTGGACAGCGACAGCACCATCGGCTTGGTGAGCGAATTTCCCTACCTGGATGCTAAGTGTCCTGTCGGCTACTGAACGCTCAAAAACGTCAGACATATTATTCCCTCAAACCCAGTCTGTTAATAAGAGAATAATATCGCTCGGGCGCTGTCCTGTTCAGGTAGCGCAAAAAACGCCTCCGCTGCCCTATTACCCCGTGGAGTGCATACCGTGAGTGTCGGTCCTGGGGATATAACTTAAGATGCTCCGTTAACCGATTTATCCTTTCGGAAAGCAAAGCTACTTGGACCTCGACGGACCCACTATCATTTTCCTTAAGTCTAAACTGGGTAATGACTTCCGCTTTTCTCTCTTTGTCCACTGTTATAGACTCCCTAATTTAGTAATGTCGTATATCATATCACGACAAAGAAATATTGTGAAATTGACCGGAAGAGCGAGATCTCTTATAATTGCCTAGTGAAGGCAACTTTTTATGCATGAAAGTTGCGGTGTCTTCGGTATTTATGCCCCAGGCATAAACGTAGGTCAGACTACGTTTTTTGCCCTCTTTGCCTTACAACATCGAGGTCAAGAGAGCGCTGGCATTGCTGTCACCGATGGCAACGGAATAAAAGTGCATACCCGTATGGGATTAGTGTCCCAGGCATTCACGGAAACTGACCTCGCTTTGCTCCAAGGATATGTTGGCATCGGACATAATCGCTACTCCACTACAGGCTCAAGCAAAGCCATGAATGCCCAACCGATCATAGCCAAATCAGACGGATTGACCATTGCCCTGGCACATAATGGTAATATCATTAACGCAAGACTGCTCCGCGATGAACTCCGGCAGCGTGGCTATCAGTTCAATACCAGCAGCGATTCTGAAGTCATCGGCAACCTGATTCTGGCCTCTCCCGGCCAGAATTGGCAGGAAAAAACAGAACGCGCCATGCACCGCCTCCAAGGAGCTTATTCCTTGGTAATCTTAACTGAAAACAAACTGATCGGAGTTCGTGATCCCTTCGGAGTTCGTCCACTTTGTCTGGGGACTATTAACGGCGGATGGTGCATCGCATCTGAAAGCTGCGCATTAGACCATATAGGTGCCCAATTCACAAGGGAAATCGATCCTGGAGAAATTTTGGTCATTGATAGCCAGGGAGTCCAAAGTCTTAGACAGGAAAGCGATAGAAAGGCCTTATGTATCTTTGAATACATTTACTTCGCCCGCCCTGACAGCATCATCCAAGGCAAACTCCTCTACGCGGCCAGGGAGGCTATGGGTAGAATACTTTCTGAAGAATATCCTGTCGATGCTGATTTCGTAATGGGTGTTCCTGATTCAGCCACTGCTGCCGGCATTGGCTATTCTCATGCCTCGGGTATCCCATATTGCGAATGTTTGTTAAAAAACCGCTATGTAGGACGCACTTTTATTGAACCTGAACAAAGGATACGGGAGCTTGGTGTCCAACTGAAATTCAACCCCCTTTCCCGCATAATTGCCGGGAAAAGGCTGGTGGTCGTCGATGACAGCATTGTTCGCGGCACCACGACTCCCCGTGTGGTTGGTCTGCTCAGAAAAGCTGGCGCTACTGAGGTTCACCTGCGCATCTGCGCCCCACCCATCCGCCACCCTTGCTTTTTTGGAGTAGACATGGCCACTAAATGGGAACTCATTGCCGCCAGAAAGACTATCCCTGAAATCAGGGAGCACCTGGGTGCTGATTCGCTGGGATACCTTAGCGTTGATGGCTTGATTCGGGCTGTGGACCTGCCCAGAGACATTTTCTGCCTTGCTTGTTTTACCGGAGAATATTCGATTCCAGTCCAAATAGAAATGGACAAACTGGCTTTGGAAGCCCTTCCCCAGGAGGACCTCATTGGAGCCGACCACTAGAAAGGCTTATGCCCTCGCTGGTGTAGACATTCATGTTGCTGACAAAGTAAAGAAAATTATTGCCCAACAAGCTCGAACTACCTTTCGCTCCGAAGTCATTGGCTCAGAATTTTTCGGCAGCATGTTTCAGCTCAAAGGATATCGTGAGCCAGTTCTAGTCTCCAGCACTGATGGAGTGGGCACCAAGCTCAAAATAGCCTTGCTTCTGGGCAAAAACGATACCGTGGGCAGGGACATCGTTAACCACTGCGTGAATGACATCCTTTGTTGTGGAGCCGAGCCTCTCTTCTTCCTCGACTATATTGCTATGGGCAAACTTGTGCCCGAGCAAATAGAAGCCATTATTTCGGGTGTAGTCCAGGCCTGCCGAGAAGTTGGGTGTTCATTAATCGGCGGTGAGACTGCCGAGATGCCCGGCATATACTCTCAGGGAAACTATGATTTGGCAGGTTTCATTGTCGGAGTGGTCGAGAAGAAGAGAATTCTTGATGGCAGCTCCATCGCCCCCGATGACGTAATCCTTGGCCTCCCTTCGTCCGGCCTACATACCAACGGTTACTCATTGGTGCGAGAAATCTTTGGCATAGATGCCAACCCTTCGTGCCTAAACAAATCTTATCCTGAACTGGGGAAAACCCTCGGTGAAGAACTGCTCCAAGTGCACCGCTGCTATTATCCGCAACTCAAGCCAGTCTCGCCATTCACAAAAGGTATAGCTCATCTTACCGGTGGTGGCTTTGTAGGCAATATACCTCGCATCCTTCCTGAGGGAGTTGCTGCCCACATTAAAAAGCATTCTTGGGACATCCTGCCAATTTTCAGACTCATTCAAAAAAAAGGCGATATCAAAGAAGCGGAAATGTATCAAGTGTTCAACATGGGGATAGGCATAACCATTATTTGTTCCCCCCAGCAAGTAGCCAGGATTGTCAGTGCCCTGCCCCAGGCCAAAGTTATCGGCGAGATAATTAAGAGAGAAGACAAAGAAAGAGTAATAATAGATTAAGGAGGTTCCGTGCGCGCCATAATCAGTGTTTCGGATAAATCGGGGGTGGTTGATTTTGCTCGAGGTCTAAAAGAGCTGGGCATTGAGATATTCAGCACCGGTGGGACCAAGAAGTCTTTAGAGGCTGCTGGAGTAAAAATACATAGTATCTCAGAGCTTACTGGCTTTCCTGAGATACTCGATGGCAGGGTGAAAACTTTGCATCCCGCCGTCCACGGAGGCATCTTAGCTCGACGCGACCTTCCCCAGCATCTGTCTCAGCTAAGCCAGCACCACATCGAGCTCATTGACATTGTGGTGGTCAACCTCTATCCCTTCGTGGAAACAGTTACCAGGGCTGGAGTCTCCTTAGACGAGGCGCTGGAGAATATCGATATAGGCGGACCAAGCATGATCCGCTCCGCAGCCAAGAATTTCCCCTCCGTCCTGGTGGTGGTCGACCCCGGGGATTACGATGCAATCTTACAAAAGCTGCGCCAGAGCAATATAGATTCAGGATATAGAAAGCGCCTGGCCCAGAAAGCCTTCCAGCATGTGGCTCTTTATGATACAGCCATCGCTCAATACCTTAACGAAGAAGTTCTTCCCGAAGAGATGACCATAGCCTTAGAAAAGGCCCGTAGCCTTCGCTATGGCGAGAATCCTCATCAGAAAGCTGCCTTTTACACGGAACAAAATGTCAGACAGAAGCCGGACGGTCTCGCATCCCTGGAACAGCTTGGTGGGCCCGAAATCTCCTTCAACAACCTTCTCGATTTAGATGCTGCTTTGAACGTGCTGGCCGACTTTAGCGACCCCACCATTGCCATAATAAAGCATAATAACTCCTGCGGGCTCGCCTCCCATAGCAGCGATTTAGCCGAGGCTTATCGAAGAGCTTTGGCTGGCGACCCTGTAGCTGCCTTTGGCGGCATAGTCGCCAGCAACCGAACTATCAATCTAGCTACTGCCCAGGAGATAGATAAGACCCATTTCGATGCCGTTATTGCTCCAGGATATCAGAAGAAGGCCCTGGAATTACTAAGACGAAAAGAAAGCCTGCGCCTTGTTAGGATTGCCTCTTATCGTGCTTCGTCCTCCAAATCCCACCTCGATTTCCGCCGTGTCAGAGGCGGCTTTCTAGCCCAGACGCCCGACATTTTGACCAAACCCGAACTCAGGCCCCGCGCTGTAACCAAGCGCCAACCCAGCGAGAAAGAGCTATCAGACCTGCTCTTTGCCTGGAAGGCGGTTAAAAGCATAAAATCTAACGCCATAGTCATCGCCAAGGACCAGACATTGTTAGGCATGGGCGCCGGACAACCCAGCCGCGTCGTCAGCGTTGAGCTAGCTTTGAAGAAAGCTGGCGACCGGGCTAAAGGCATTGTCCTTGCCTCAGACGCTTTCTTCCCCTTCGCCGATGGCCCGGAATTGGCAATCAAGCACGGAGTTACCGCAATTATCCAGCCCGGCGGCTCGGTAAGAGACAAGGAGGTAATTAAGCTGGCAAACAAGTATAATGTCGCCATGGTATTTACCGGTGTCCGCCACTTCAGACACTGAAACGGTAGGTACGAAGCGCTAAACTCCAATGCCCAAAACACAAGGTTTTGAATTTTGGAATTTGGATTCGGAATTTGTTTAGAATCTAGAGATTGGGATTTAGGATTTCTGCGCAGGGGGTGAGAAATGTTTATGATTAGTAAGGAAACCATGAATAGCGTCATGTCTCTTAAAGAGAGAATAGCTGACCCGAAAAAAAGGGGGGAGTGCATTGCCGAGGTGGAGAATATGATTCAAATGAAGGAATCCCATCTGGCAAGGGCAGAGTGGGGCTCTTGCTGCGGCAACATCCGCAATTTGGCGCCGCAGATAGACGGCGAACTGCAACTGCTCCAGAACATTTTAGAGACTTTAAAGAGGAAAGACAGCAAAGAAGCAAGCTCCTTGTTAGAAGACTACATTGCCTTATTGCAGAAAAACTATACACCTGAGCCCGAGCACTGGTGATTCATGGCCAGGGTAGTAGTCGTCTCGGATATGTTGCGCGGCTTTCTCGAGGAAGGCTATCCACTTTATTGCGGCATCGAGGCCCGTAGCATCATACCCAATATCCAGAAATTACTGGAGCGAGAGTTAAAGCAGGGCTCCAAAATATTCTATTTATGTGACCACCATACACCCGACGACCCCGAATTCAAAATGTTCCCGCCCCATTGCATTGAAGGCACTACAGAAGCTGAACTCATACCCGAGCTTTTGCAGTATCCCGGTGGAATAGTGCCCAAAAGGACTTTTAGCAGCTTCTACAACACTCCTTTAGACAGGAGACTGAAGGCAATCAAGCCCGAAACGATAGTCGTCTGCGGCGTGACCACCCATATTTGTGTTCTACAGGCAGTAATCGATGCCCGAAACAGAGGCTACGAGGTTGAAGTGCCCGTTGATTGTGTTGCTTCCTTCGACAAGAGGGCTCATCCGTTCGCCTTGGATTACATGGAGAGAGTGCTAGGAGCCAGGCTTATCAAGCCCTCGGTTAAGGTTTCCCCACCTCGTTTTGAGATCCCCGACTCATGGCTAAACGGAGAAACTGCCGACGTTTATTTTCCCCGCACCGTGGAAATCCTCAAGAAAGAGGGAATTAATCCCGTAGCAACTATGGAGGTATTTCCGCGCCGGGCGGGCACCTTTTGCGGCATAGAGGAAGTCAAGGGTTTGCTCGCCGAAGTTCTTCCCAAGGATAACTGCGAAGTCTGGGCATTATCTCAAGGGGAGCCTTTCGACAAGAAAGAAGTAGTCTTGCGCATAAAAGCCCCTTATCAAAGCTACGGGACTTATGAAACTGCTTATCTAGGCATACTTTCCCATTGCAGCGGCTGGGCTACTGCTGCCCGAGAATGCGTCGATGCCGCCCAGGGCATTCCTGTCATCAGCTTCGGCGCCCGTCACGTCCACCCCTCGGTAGTCGGCATTATGGAATACTCCGCTATAGTCGGAGGCTGCACTGGCTGCGCCAGTACTGCTGGAGCAAAACTTGCCGGCATAAAACCCACCGGCACTATACCCCATGCTCTCATCATCATCCTGGGCAGCACCGCTAAAGCTAGTATTGCATTTGATAAACATATGCCTCCCGAAGTGCCGCGCATTGCTCTGGTGGATACCTTTGAGGACGAGGTTAGAGAAAGTGTGACTGTGGCCAAAGCGCTGCGAAGAAAGTTACAAGGCGTAAGATTAGATACTCCTTCAGAAAGAGGTCGAGTTACTGCCGACCTGGTCAAGGAAGTTAGAGCCTGGCTGGACCTTGAGGGATTTAAGGACGTTAAAATAGTTGCCAGCGGTGGTCTTGACCCGGAACGAATTCGATATTTTATAGATGAAGGGGCACCTGTGGATATCTTCGCTGTTGGCAGCTACATCAGCGATGCCAAGCCCATTGACTTCACCGCCGACCTTCACGAAGTAAAAGGCAAACCCATCGCCAAAAGAGGCAGAATGCCCGGCATCACCCCCAACCCCAGGCTAAAGAGGGTGATGTAACACTTCCAGAAGAGCTTTATTACGCTTGCTCATGTAATTAGCAATACATACATTAGCTTTTATGTTTTTGTGCTTTCCTTAGCTCTTCCACTATCCTGGGTAATATCTCACCTGTCTTCCCCTGAATTAAATAGTCTGATACGCTTTCGTGGGTGAGCGGCGTAGGGTCCGCATTCACTTCTATTATCTTCACATTAGCCTTATACCCCACTACATCCAGGCCTGCAATTAATCTACGGGCATGAAATCTTGCCATCCTGGGCAGATCGGCAAAGGGATAAACCACGGCTGATGTCCCGCAGATAAGCACCAAGTCACATCCCAAAGCTTCTTTCTCCGATTCCTCCATGACGTCTGAAGGTATTGGCTCCTTGAAGTGAACCACATCGTCCTTCAGGACAGCACCGCACTTGCAGCGAGGCGGAAGCTCATCCAGGGAGACTTCTTCCCAGGCAAACCTCGAGCCGCAAGAAATACACCTCAGCGCATGAACACTGCCGTGATATTCTAAAACCCTCTTACTCCCCGCCTTTTTATGTAGACCATCAATGTTTTGCGTGATTACACACTTTAGTATCCCCAGAGCTTCGAGCTCAGCTAGAGCATAGTGACCTGAATTTGGCTGAGCTTGCCTGATTTGTTCATGAAACGTCCCGTATGCCCCCTGCAACCCCAGTATTTCCTCCCAATATGCCCTGGGGTTGTTCAGGAAAAGCTCGTATCTTTGATAAGCCTTAGCCTCTGCTTCTTTATTCGTAGTCCAGATGCCCTTTGGTCCCCGGAAATCGGGTATGCCCGACTCGGTTGATATGCCTGCCCCGGTTAAGGCAATGGCATATTTGCTTTCCGCCAAATCCTTGGTTGCCCGCTTGATTAAGTCCTCCATTATTTACCCCAAAATCACTATTATTTTGGCAAAATTCAGCCTGTCTGCCAACCCTTCACCCTTTATCCCCCTTCCCTTACAAGGGAAGGGGGATAGGTTGTTAAACATCTCTCAAAAACATTCTTCAGGCGAAGCCAATCCCCTCTATCTCCAGGAGATTGCCATTAATTTTTGTTCTGGCGCCGAGAAATTTCTCGACCAGCCACAGGTTTGTCTCCACATGTTCAGTAATGCGAGGGACTGAATACCTGGTGACCCCCTCGGCTAAGCCAGCATAGATTATGAGTTGATCTGCGATATACCTATCAACTGCGGCGCCAGTTTTAACATCTTCTATAAACCTCTCAGCCACATATCTTCCGATGGATTCCGAGCTCCTGCCTGGCCTCCCGGCCCTGTCGGAACCCATCCGGTTACCCAGGCTTGTCTCGGCATATATCGCCAGGCCTGCTCCTTCTTGAAGGGAGCTTTCATCTTCGATTTCCTCAATTTCTGTTTTATACCCATAAGAGCTTAATACCCTCTGGCATTCCGCTGCCATCCTCTGGCTTACCCTCTTTTCTTTCAAATGCGAGGAAAGCGCTATGCCTTTGATATTGAAAAACTCCCCCTGCTCGGTAAGATTTAACGGCTTCAATTTCCCCGCCGGCTCAATTCTAACTTCTATAATCCCACCGCCTCTTGGCACATAGCCAGGACAGATTATGTCAAGTTTAGCCCGAACACTCATTTGCTTTAGAAACGGAAGTAAAACAAACTTCATATGATAAGCCGAAGGGGCAAAATCCTGAAACAGCCCGCCTTCCAGCCTGAATTTGGAGGGCTTTCGGGCAAAGCAAGCCAGAGGCAAAAGCGTCTGGGCCATCATGGTAGTTGACCCTGCCGTCCCTATATCCCAGCTATACTCCCCTCCCTTGAACCTTCCTCTGGGTGTGTAGGTAATCTCCTTAGAGCCCACTGAAGCATTTCCCACCATCCCGTGGCACATCTCCTGACAAGCCTGCACCACTTTAAGATGCTGCGCCCTCAGCCCCGGCTTATCCCTCCCCGCCCTGATATTTTCTATCCTTATTTCCTTACCTAGCAGGCTGGCCAGCGCCACAGAATAGCGGACTATCGTCCCACTCCCCGACTTCGCCCCACCGTCTATAGTTATCATGTGGACCCACTGTTATCTTATTATCAGGAATCTACCCAAACACCCTCGGACTGCAACACAACCTAGTGCACAGGAAAGTTGCTTTTATGCTGGCTAATTTATTACCGCCGAAATCCCCACGCCAGTTTCCCCCAAGCTGCCCTTCTCCGAACGCTTCCAGTCAGTAATCTATCCGAATTGAAAATGCGAACCGCTATCCCTATCATTATCGCCGTGAAAACTGCTGTATAAGCAATACCGCCGATCACCAGCAAATAATTATCCAGCATAAGAGCCCGCATAGCCATCATAGGGTGGGAAAAGGGTATGGCAAACACTAGAACTTGCAGGACGGCGGGAATGGTATCGAAATCTTTAAACATGACGATAAACGCAGAGATCAGAGCCACGGCGGTTATCGGGAAGATTAACGCCTGGGCACTTCTATAATTCTTGGCAAATGTTCCCAGGACTATACATAGTGAAAGCCCGGCTAAAAGAGCTACGAATAACGAAATCCCTATCAATAAATAATCTGGC
>JAOUFZ010000193.1 GCA_029857995.1 Dehalococcoidia bacterium | reverse complement strand
TGGATGTCCGGCATAAGATTGTGGCTGGATTTGACCGCCCGAGCCGAAAGCGAGAAAACCATATCGTCTGGGCGGCACCCGGGAGTGGCAAGACTTATTTCATCCAACAGGTGGCAGCCTCACTGCCACAGACCATCCGTTACCAAGAGTGCAACCTTGCTAAGTGCAGCCGCGAAGAGTTCCTCGCGGGCCTTGGTCAACTCGATGGCGAGAACAAGCCGTGCCTCTGCTTGATTGATGAGGTCGATGCCAAACCCCACGAAGCCTGGCCATACGAGGTGCTTTTGCCGTACCTTGATGCGAGCGCTAATAGAGGCGCACAGTTTGTCTTCGTGTTGGCAGGCAGTTCTGAGTCCAGCCTCACCGAGATGAAGGAGCGCATTGCTTCGCGGCCCAAAGGTGCCGACCTCCTGACTCGCATTCCAGCCGGGAACGAGTATGAGATTCCGCCAATGAACCTTGGGGACCGGGTGCTTGTCGTCCTCAGCCAGTTCAGGCAGGCAGGACAGGAAGTAGGCCGGCAAGTCCAAGCAGTAGAAAAGCTCGGTCTGTATTATGTTGCGCTCAATTCTCGCCTGACAAATGCTCGCCAACTGCGCGAGCTAGCTGTTCGTACCATCGAACGTCTGCCAACGAGTGAAGATAGGGTGAAGTACGACCACCTGTTTGGTGCCGGAGACCCTGAGAACAAGGCGTTTTGGATGCAGTCGCTTCCAGCGGCGGCGGACCTTGCCAACAGATTTGTCAGGTTGGAGGACTGACCCATTTCCCTCAGCATTAGTTACAATAACCTAGCAAAACAAATGTGGGGAATACGTCAGGAAACCTATTTTCGTAACAATCAGCCGCTCTGTTTAGTTCCTCGTTTTGCACTGACCGAGACAAGCGATTGCATAATTCGCCGAGATGTTTAAGACTTGACTCCAGGATTGTGGCCGAGCGCTTAGATAAGGAAGACGTACATTGAAGCACAAGCCCGCAGGCGCTCTCAATCGGTCACCGCCGGAGGGATGCAACCTGCTTTTACCAAGGCATCATGAGTTGCCTTAGCACTATTTATCATTGACTCAACTTTCCTGCGCAATTCCTGACGGGTGATTTTTATCGAGGCAATTCCTTCCTTCTGAGCTTCCATTCCCACATCTACTGCTTCCCGAACAAAAGCTGCCGTCTCCCCCATTGTTGGTACGATGTTATCTTCATGCATCCCGCGCTCTTCGGCATATTTTGCCAATGACTGAGCAGCGACAATGCACATATCATCAGTGATAGTCTTTGCCCCGACATCGAGAACGCCACGAAATATAGCGGGAAAGCCTATGGAATTATTTACCTGGTTGGGGAAATCGGACCTGCCGGTGGCGACAATCTTAGCCCCTGCCTCCTTAGCTTCCCAGGGCCAGATTTCAGGTATAGGATTGGCACAAATGAAACATATAGCATCCTTTGTCATTACCTTGACTTGCTCAGGCGTAATTACTCCAGGCCCTGACTTGGCATAGGAGATAAGTACATCAGCACCCTTCAATGCCTCAGTTAAGCCGCCAGTCCTTTTCTCACCATTAGTAGTCTGGCAAAACCGCCACTTATCGGCATATTCTTCTTTCTTTTCCGCTATATCTTTCCGTCCGGAATGAAGGATGCCTTTGCTATCAACCACTATGGTGGCCTCAGGCCTGGCCCCGCAGGCAAAAAGAAGTCTGGCAGAGGCCACGTTGGCTGCCCCTGAACCATTGAGGACAATCCTCACCTCACTCATTTTCTTGCCCACAATTTTCAAAGCATTTATCAACCCGGCCAGCATTACTGTGGCTGTTCCTTGCTGGTCATCATGCCATACAGGAATCTCAGCTTCGGCTCTCAGGCGATCAAGAATATAGAAGCACTTAGGATTGGCAATATCTTCCAGGTTGATGCCGGCGAAAGACGGCTGCAGCCATTTAACTGCCTGAATGATTTCATCAGGGTTTTTAGTATCTATACAAATAGGCACGGCATCTACACCGCCGAGGTATTTGAACAATAAGCACTTTCCTTCCATTACGGGATAGCCCGCCTTAGGACCAATATCCCCGAGTCCCAGCACCCTGGTGCAATCCGAAACAACAGCTATAGTGTTCCACCTGTTAGTTAACTCTGCAAATTTCGACACATCTGCCTTTATCGTCCGGCAGACCTCAGCAACACCGGGGGTATAATAGATGGCAAAATCATTAAAATCACGAACCTGGCATTTGGGCACTGTCTGCATCTTACCCCGATAAAATGCATGCAATTTCATAGCATCTTCCGCTGGCTTCTTTGCTTTGGCCAAAAGTTCTTCCTTGGTTACTTTTTGTGACATAATTTCCTCCTCTTAATCGACTCCGGTAAGTACATTAGCTACACAAGCTGGCCTTCTCTCTTTCGCTTCTTTAGCGCACGTAGCAGGTCACACTTCTGGCACTAACCGGTAACTGCCCGAAACAGTGCCTAAGATAAACAGCGAACTCTGCCTGTGCTATGAATCTCATTCATTCTCAATTTCCTCAACACCATCTCGGCAGTAGACGTGATGCTTCTCCATCACTCCCAGACTTCGTCTTCGGCTAGGTCTTCCTCCAGCCCTAATTCGTCGTCCTCGTCCTCCAGATAGTTTAATG
>JAOUFZ010000192.1 GCA_029857995.1 Dehalococcoidia bacterium | reverse complement strand
CCCTGAGATAGCCGAATATCCCTTCACGACTAAGACCCCTGTGCCGGGCATGATGAAGTTTGAAGATATCCAGATACAACTGGTGGATACGCCGCCAATCGGCTACAAAGAAGTGAGAGTAGTGCTATCAAATGTCCTGAGAAGCGCTGACCTCATCGCCATTGTAATAGACTTATCCCTGGAGCCCATAAGTCAGGTAGAGGCAGCCCTTCAAGGGCTAAGAGAGGCCAGAATAGAGCCCTTAACCAATGATGAGACAGAGGTGACTCCGGGAAGTTATCCCAGGAAGATGTTAATCGTGGCAAACAAGAATGATCTGGCAAGTTCCAACGAGAATTGGGAGCGCTTATGTTCGCAATATGCTAAGGTGTTTCCTCTGGTTTCCATCTCAGCCGGGGAAGGTCGCGGCCTGGAGGAGTTCAAAAGAGCAATTTACCAAGCCCTGAATATCATCCGTGTTTATACCAAGACCCCCGGCAGCAAGGCCGACCTGACTAACCCCATGGTAGTGGAGAAGGGCAGCACACTGGAAGAAGCTGCTGAGGCCCTTCATAAGGACTTCTATCAGAATTTGAAGTATGCCGTCGTTTGGGGCTCAGGCAAGTACGATGGGCAGAGGGCCAGCAAGGGACATGTCCTTCAGGATGGCGATATAGTCGAGTTCCATATCTAAACAAACCCAAAAAGTCTTGCGACTCCTTGGCAATCCGCGATGAATTCGATTTCAAATGGTGGAAATCTTACGGTAATAAGAACCCCTGGGCGAAGTGAGAAAACTGATTGCTTCTATCACAGTCTGGCTTTAAACTTACGCCAGAATCCTTTTCGGGACTTCTTTGAGGACAGTCTCTGCCTCCCTCATGATCTCCTGCACCAAATCGTTGACTCTGGGCATATTTCTGATTCGTTGAGCCGCCTCACCGGCAGCCATAAGCGCTTTTTCCTTATTCCCTTCGAAGGTGGCTTTCATTGATTCGATCTCAAAATCAATCAAAGACATGTCGATCGTTGCATAATCATCGGGAGTACCTAGGAAAACGCCAGGCGATTTCTGGAGGGTATTTTTAGCGTGTTCCTGGCTGCGAGGTGTTTTCAGCCAGCGGGCAGGTCCGACAAAGCCGCGCGCCACAAGGGTTGCCCTATCGCCTGCGTCCACAACTGCCTGTTTCCACATCTGATGAAAATCACTTTCCTGTGTTGCCAGAAAGCGGGTTCCCATGAGCACACCGTCTGCACCCATTAGCAGCGCGGCCGCCAGTGTCTTGCCATCACAGAACCCACCAGCACCGACAACCAGGGTCTTGTCGTCTGATACCTCCTCCACCACGGCTGGAAGCAAAACCATTGAATGGACCGGCTCCCACGAGGTATGGAAACCGCCTTCATGGCCGGAGGCTACTATTACGTCGACGCCAGCCCTCTTACAGCGCAAAGCTGCCCTAACAGAGGGGACAATATGTATCCATGTAAATCCTGCTCCTTTTATTTTGTCTCCCCAGCCAAGAGGGTCACCAGCGGACGTATACATCACCTTGAAATGCTTCTTCATATCAGGGTTCTCCTCACGCACCCTGATGGCCGTATCAATCATGATTTGTGCAGCCGGGAGAACTTCCGTTGAGACCATCACATTGGTTCCGAAGATACCGCCTTTATCTTTTACCAGCCTGTATGTCCGTTTCAGCACCTTTTCCAGTACCGTAGCTATATCGTCTTCGGGGTCAGCTTCTCCGGTTCTCACAAAGTCGTTGTAAATCCACGGCTGATCATCTTTATTGAAAACGCCGCTTGTGGACAGCAGTCCGAGGACGCCTGCGCTGGCTGTAGCGACACAAAGGTTGTTGTTGCTGAAGGGACCCATCCCAGCCTGTATGATGGGATATTTGATTCCCAGCCGGTCGCACAATCTCGATTTAATCATGCCTTCACCTCCTGATTTTTGATCATGCCATTATAGATATAAGACTGTATGGGTCAACATAACAGCCACGCTGTCTAATCAGGGGAGAAACTCACCTACCTGAACTTCATCGCTCCCGGCTTTCTTCGCCATCCCATGTTATGGCGTAAAATTCTCAATTCCAACAGCTTATTTGCTGCCCCTCCCCGTTTCCTAAACCCGTAATTGATAACCAGATCAACATTTTCCCCCACGGCATGGAGAACAATCTAAGTAATGGCTAGCTTAAGACAGTGGATTTAACACAGGCTATTGACTTCGTGATACTTCATCTCTAGAATTGTGACGAAGGCTGTAGCCTCAAATTCAACAAAAAAGGTACAGTGCTGCTATGCCTAAAATAACCGGACTTTGGATGGGGATAATTGCGATTATCATTGGCATATTGATTCTGGCTATCCCCGACGCGATACGCTGGATCCTGGGAATCGGCCTTATCGTGGTTGGTATATTGGCCATCGTGAGACGGTGACGCTACGCATATAGTCATTAACGGACTTGCCTCCCTTACCCCCACTAGTTGCAATTTTTCGAGTGCCTTATTATACTTAAACCAGTGGTTATCAGTGTAGGTTACCGCGTCTCTGTGAGAGCTCTTCCGGGCCCATTCGCGAACGTTGGATGACCGAGACTCGAGCCAATTATTAAAAGAAAGGAGGTCATCCAATGGGATTTGCGGACAAAAC
>JAOUFZ010000191.1 GCA_029857995.1 Dehalococcoidia bacterium | reverse complement strand
CTATGTGGCCAAAAGATACCCGGTGGAATTAGTGGACTACATGAAGAAGAACGGCAAAAGGAAGGTTATGTTCGGAACCAACTACCCTATGGTTACAGCAGCGAGGTGCTTAAAAGACCTTGATGCCCTCGAACTCGGCGACGACGTGAAGAAGCTGTTCCTTTGCGACAATGCCAAACGAGTGTTTGGGCTTCAGTGAGGTACTAGTTTTCTCTATTGCCAGAACTCCCCGGCCTCTTTATTCTTCATCTACTGCCAACAAGCCCAGTTTTTTGCTTGCCAAATTTGGCAAATCAGGCCTCATTTGAATCACGTTCTTGACAAACTAAAGGACAAGCTTTATATTGTGAATAATTGAATATGGGAAAAGGCTGAGAACAGGACTAGTACAGCCTGAGGCGGAGTTCAGAGAGTCGGGGAAGGTGTGAGCCGGCACTTGCGCGAGGCTAGAATGGACCTGGGAGCCGCAAACCGAAAGGTTAACACTGAGTAGGCTTTGCCGCAGGGGCAGCGTTATCACAGTCCAGGGTATCGCCAGATTAGGCTGTACCTGAAAAGAGATGGCCGAAACGGCCGAAAAAGGGTGGCACCGCGAAGGTTGAACCTCTCGCCCCTTGGCGAGAGGTTTTTTTGTTGTGATTGTTGCGAGGTGATATGTATTACCCAACACTGGAAGAGGCGCACCGACTTAGGCAGTACGGCAATTTGGTGCCGGTCTGCCGTGACATTCAGGCTGACCTGGAAACGCCGGTATCCGCTTACCTCAAGATAGCCCGCGGCAATTACTCCTTCCTGCTGGAAAGTGTCGAAGGCGGTGAGCGGCTGGCTCGCTATAGCTTCATTGGCACCGAGCCTCTTCTTGTCTTGAGGACAGGAGATGAGAACCCCGTTGACCCGCTGAATCTGGCGGAAAGGGAGTTAGCTCGACTTCATCCTGTGTCCATTGCCGGACTTCCCAGATTTCACGGCGGCATGGTTGGCTACTTGAGCTACGAGGTTGCCCGCCACTTTGAGAGACTGCCCTGTCCTGTCCAGGACCCTCAGAGACTCCCTGAGTCTGTGATGATGCTGGCAGATACATTGCTTGTTTTCGACCATGTTACCCACAAAATCAAGGTTGTCTCTCATGCCCATCTCGATGGTGATGTTGACACAGCGTACCAAGAGGCAACTCGTAAAATTGACGACCTCGTGAACAGGTTGGAGCAGCCGATGCATTCTGAAGCCCCTAAGAATACGCCACCGGACAAGTCTGAAGTGTCATCAAACTTCTCTCCGGTAGAGTTCGAGGCTATAGTATCTAAAGCCAAGGAGTATATCTATGCCGGTGACATAATTCAGACTGTCTTATCACAGCGGTTGGCAAGACGTACTACTGCCAATCCTTTCGTCATATACCGGGCGTTGCGCTCTATTAACCCTTCTCCCTACATGTACTACCTCCACTTAGGTGATTTCTATATCGCCGGAGCCTCCCCCGAGCTTCTGGTGCGAGTTGAGGATAGCATGGTATCCACCCATCCTATTGCCGGCACTCGCCGTCGGGGTAAGAATGTCACCGAAGACCTAGCTCTGGAAGAAGAACTCAAGAACGATGAAAAAGAGCGTGCTGAGCATATCATGCTCGTTGACCTGGGGCGTAATGACATCGGCAGAGTTAGCGAGCCAGGCACAGTCGAGCTAACTCAGCTTATGGATGTGGAACGCTATTCCCATGTTATGCATCTGGTATCACATGTTCAGGGTAAGCTCAGGGCTGGACTTTCCCAGTTTGATGCTCTCCGCTCTTGCTTTCCTGCCGGTACTGTTTCCGGCGCCCCTAAGATTCGGGCTATGGAGATCATTGCCGAACTGGAAAGAGAGAAAAGGGGACCTTATGCCGGCGCAGTGGGCTACTTCGACTTCTCAGGCAACCTGGATACTGCTATCACCATACGCACCATTATTATCAAGAATAACATTGCCTATATCCAGGCGGGAGCTGGCATTGTCGCCGATAGCGTCCCTGAGCGCGAATACCAGGAAAGCCTGAATAAAGCTCAGGCATTGCTTTCTGCTATTGATCAAGCAGAGGCTGATCAATATGCTTTTACGCGTTCGGTTTCGCCCTGAATAATTAAGAGTGATGAGAGGAAATACTTATTGAAGAATTTTCTAAGGCAAGGAGCACAGCGGTGATTAAAGAAGCCATTGAAACCGTGGTCAACGGTCGCTCGCTGACCTTTGAGCAAGCGGCATCTGTAATGGAGGAAATGATGATCGGCGAAGCCACGCCAGCCCAAGTTGCTTCTTTTGTCACCGCCCTGCGTATTAAAGGAGAGACGGTAGACGAAATTGCTGGTTTAGCCACCGTCATGCAGGCTAGAGCAACACCAGTTGGGGTCACTTCCCCGGTGGTTGACACTTGCGGGACAGGAGGCGACGGCTCTTCCAGTTTTAACATCTCCACAACCGCCGCCTTCATTGTGGCCGGTGCAGGACTCAAAGTAGCCAAGCACGGTAACCGGGCAATGTCCAGCCACTGCGGCAGCGCCGATGTTCTGGAGGCGCTGGGGGTAATGATTGAGCTCGGGGCTGAGGCTGTCGCTCAATGCGTTGAAACAGTTGGCATTGGATTCATGTTCGCTCCCAACTTTCACCCAGCGATG